>NZ_DHXT01000233.1:0-2065 GCF_002413825.1 Rhodoferax sp. UBA5149 | reverse complement strand
TCGCGACAGCGATGCGACCCCCTTGGTGAAAAACAGCACATTGTTTGGCAGCACCACCGCAGCGCGGCCACCGGGCTTGAAGCCCCGGTAGATGTGCTGCAAAAAGCAAAAAAGCACGCGTCTACCTGATGTTGTTCCCCATGCCGCAAGCGGCTAAGATAAACGACACGCATGGCGCACGGCCTGACAGCGCATGGCATGGCGTGGCGCGGCCACGTGGACGTAAAGCAGGCTTGGGGACCGGCCACTTCGTTTGTTATTGATATAAAGGCTCTGAATCATGCGCGCAAAATCGGCCAGCACGACGATCACGGATCCCTACCGCGCTGCCCTATTTCTGGGCCAGTCGCTGGCCGAAATTTCTCCCGAAGTGGTTTTCCTGTTTGTGACGGTCCATTACTCGGACTGGCATGAATTCATGGATGGCTTGTACGACGGACTCGACAATCCGCGGGTGCGCGTCATCGGCGCCAGCGGTGATGGCGTCCATGAAACCTCGCGCAGCGCCGACGTCGGTGCGGCGGCGCTCGGACTCGGCAGCGACGGTGCGGTGCAATGGCATATCGAAAGCAGCGATGGCGTCGAAGCCGATCCGGAAGGCGCGGTGCGCCGCGTGCTGTCCAAGCTGGCCGGACGCCTGGCGGGACGCAAGCCCGCTTTCTATTTCCTGCTGTCCAATTTCAAGACCGATGCCAGCCGTATCGAAACCGTGGTGCGCGATGAAGTCGATGTCCCCGTGGTCGGCGGCATGGCGGGCGACGACAACGACAAGATGGAACGTTGTTGCGTATTTCTCGATCGCGCCGTCGTCCAGGATTCGCTGGTGATGCTGGCGGTGGATGGACCGCTTGCATTCCAGATCCATATCGGCAACGCCGTGTCGCCGGTTGGCGCCCCAGGCGCAATCGACGTCGCCGACGGCAAGACCTTGCACCGCATCGGCGGGCTCGACGCAACCGCCTTTGTCGAACGCGAAACCGGCAAGCCCTTCCTGCGTTCCGATCAAGGCATCGTCACGCTCAACATCCTCAACTCCGGCAACGCGGGCGAAAAGAAGCTGCGCGCGGTGGCCCAGGATTTCGGCACCGAATCCGGCTCGCTGAATCTGCACGGCGGCATTCGCGCCGGTGAACTGGTGCAGGTTTGCGTGGCAAGGCCGGAAGACCTGGTGGCGGAAGTCGATGCGATTGCGGCCCGCGCCCGCGCCTCCGGGTTTCATCCCTGCGCGGCGCTGATCATCAGTTGTGCCGGGCGCAAGTGGCTGTTGGGCGGGCAGATCGAGTTCGAGGTGCGGGCCGTGGTCGATGCATTTCACGGCACGCTGCCGGTCGCAGGGTTCCCCTCCTTCGGCGAAATCGGCCCCTTGTTTCATGAAGGCCGTTACACGCGCAACCTGTTTCACAACATGACCTACGTACTCCTGCTGCTAGGCCACTGCCATGAGCCTTGATGCCGCCACGCTGCTGGCCACGGCAGCGCCGGCCCCAGCCGGCTTCCAGCTGGTCAAACTGACCAAGCGCCACCTGCTGGGCGGCCCGGTTGTGGTGCTGGTGCCGGACATCGCCGTGCTGACGCAAGTTCTGGCGGACTACGCGACGCGCATGCTGGGCATTGTGGTCACCCCCGGCGAGCAGGTGCAGTTGCGGCAGCTCTCGCCCTTGTGCTGGCATGCGACGCTGCCGGCGCAATGGCTGAATGCAGTCGCCTCCCTGGCGCCCGGCTGGCTAACCGCCATCGCCGTGGCCGACGCTGCGAACCAGCGGGTGTTCGCGGCCGAACTGCGCACCGAACGCATTGCCCGCGAACTGGAAGTCACGCGCGTCGACTACAACGACCTGACGATGCGCTTGCGCGATCAGGTGCGCGATCTGCTCGCAACCAAGAACGAACTCGGCCATTTGAATGAAAACCTGGAATCGCGCGTGGCGGTGCGCACCGTCGACCTGGCACAAGCCAACGCCAATCTGCATCGGGTGCTGGAAGATTTGCGCCTGACCCAGAACGAACTGGTGCAGACCGCGCAACTGGCCGGACTCGGCTCGCTGGTCGCCGGGATTGCGCATGA
>NZ_DHXT01000122.1 GCF_002413825.1 Rhodoferax sp. UBA5149 | reverse complement strand
TCGAGCGCGGCGAACGGCTCGTCCATGAGCAGAACGTCCGGCTCCATCGCCATGCCGCGGGCAATCGCGACACGCTGCTTCATGCCGCCCGACAGGGTATGCGGATAGTTGTTGGCGAAATCGGCCAGATTCACCTTCTCGATGTACTGCATGGCCTTGTCTTCCGCCGCACGCCCCTTCAGCTTGCCAGAGGCTTCGAGGGCGAACATGACATTCTCCTTGACGGTCTTCCAGGGAAGCAACTGGTCAAATTCCTGAAACACCATCATCCGGTCAGGCCCTGGACCGCGCACCGGCACACCCTTCAGCCGAATTTCGCCTTCGGTCGGCATCATGTATCCACCAACGGCCTTCAACAGGGTCGACTTGCCGCAGCCGGAAGCGCCGAGCAGCACGAAACGGTCTGATTTCAATACTTGGAAATTGACGCGGTAGGTGGCAGTAACGAGATGATCGCGGGTTTTGTATTGCAAAGTAACGCCATGTACATCTAAGGAAACGCAGATTTATTCACCAAATTTGCCAACCTGGGCAGGCGCCCAAACGTTATGGGAGGGTAGCCCATAACGCAAAGCCAAGATGAACTCCACCGCACCAGTCCAGATCAGTTTCGCCCTTGCCGAATACGAGGGCAAGAAGAAGATTACGCGGCGTGAGGTGTTCCTTGGCAAGATGGAGCAAGTAGTGCCCTGGTCCCGACTGAAGGAAGTCATCGAGCCCTACTACCCCAAGAGCGGCAAACGTGGGCGCCCGCCGATCGGATTGGAGCGCATGCTGCGCATGTACTTCGTGCAGCAGTGGTACGGCTTGGCCGATGAAGCAGTAGAAGACGCGGTGTACGACTCGCAGGCTCTGCGCAACTTCATGGGCATTGATTTGAGCCGCACCAGCGTACCGGATGCCACCACCCTGATGGGGTTTCGCCACCTGCTCGAAGCCCATGACTTGACCAAGGCGATGCTGGTCGAAATCAACGTCATGCTCATGGAGCGTGGTCTCTTGATGACCCAAGGCACACTGGTGGATGCCACCTTGATCGCGGCACCGAGCTCAACGAAAAACAAAGAACATGCCCGCGATCCTGAAATGCACCAGACCAAAAAAGGCAACCAGTGGCACTTCGGCCTGAAGGCGCACATTGGCGTAGACAAGGAATCAGGCCTGGTCCACACTTTGACAACCACCGCGGCGAACGTGAGCGACATCAGCCAGACCCCGGCGCTGTTGCACGGACAAGAAAGTGCGGTCTGGGCCGACGCGGGTTACGTGGGAGTGGAAAAACGAGAGGACATGCAAAAGGCGTTAGCCGCCAATGAGCAAACCGTGCAATGGCATGTTGCCAAGCGTCGCCGGACCCTCACAAAGTTGGCGGACGGCTGGCAAAAGAGTATGGCGCAAGCCTACGAGAAACTCAAAGCACAGGTCAGGGCGTATGTGGAGCACCCGTTTCACGTCGTCAAGGACATCTTCAAATACAAGAAGACGCGCTACAAGGGGCTGATCAAGAATGACGCCCAGCTCAATATGCTGTTTGCCTTGAGTAATTTGTACATGGTCAGGGGAGAATTACGCCCATAGAGGGCCAAGGGGTGCGAAAAGCGCCAAAGAACGCCTCGAAAGAGGCGAAGAAGCTCAAGAATCGGCCGCGATCGAGAACACAATCGCGGGATTCGGCGCAGCGCAAACAAAAAATATGCGCTACGTCATCGAGCGGATCAAAGTTGATTTGATCCGCGCTTCCCTAGCAGCCTGTCGGACACAGAGATTTAAAAGTCTGACCCGCTTTGAGTTTGCTTAAAGAACAGGCACTTCGGACTGGATTTTGAAGGTTTCCCATCTTTTTCACGGTATTTTCCCCGTCATCCAACTGTTGGACGTAGTACCGCCATGCGTTTGACATTCCAGGCCAAGCAAACCAGATTCCATTCGCCGCTGACTTTGCGTAATCCACGTAGCGAGAACTGCCTGAACCCCATCACTGATTTGATGATTCCAAAGACCGGCTCGACGGTTTGCTTACGAAGGGCGTACGCGGCTCTCCCGGCTTTTGTTGTCAATCGGTGCGCCATGGTTTGCATCGACGTGGCGTCGGCTTTCAACGGCGCAGGATCCGTAAAACGCTCGCTCCAGTGTGGGTGGTGGTCCTGACGGGCCACTGCAATCAGTGCCTGCATCCCGGCTTCATCACAAGCCGCTACATTCTTCTCGCTGCAGTAACCAGTGTCTGCGATCAGGGTCTTTGCATCGCCGAGCAGCGCTGCCTGCGTCTGGAGAGTTTTAATCATCGGCGCGACTTGTTGTTTGTCATTGGGCGCCTGTGTCAGTCCGTTGGCGACTATCAACATCGTCGCAGTATCGACACCCGCCTGAGCGTTGTAGCACTGATCGAAACCGCCGCCACTGACCTTCATGATGCGAGACTCTTCGTCCGTCAAATTGATCTGATCGCTGTCTTTGGCTCCAGGCTCTGGGGCTGTGGGTGGCTTGCCACGCGGCTTCTTACCCGTCTCTTTTTCCTTGGCCTCACGCTTGGCGCTCTTCTCGTCAAACTCAGCCTTCTCGCGTGCGTAACGCTCCGCAGCACGCTCTGCGATCTTGGCCTTGGCAGTAGCCATGGCAGCGAGCCGGTCTTCGCGCAGCTTGAGTTCTTTGGGTAGGCTCATGCCGTCAGGGATATTGGCCGTGTCGGCTGGTTCAGCAAGAGCCAGCAGTTCCTGGACTTCCCGTTTGAGCTGGGCTTCGAGTTTGACGATGTGACCATGCGAGAGCGCACTGTGGCGCGATGCGTTGGCGTGTATCTTGGTGCCCTCCAGACATACGGTGCCAAGCTTGAGTAGTTTCATCTCGGTGGCCATCTCCAGCACTTGCACAAACAGGCCGGCGAGTTCATCAATAAAGCGCCTGCGAAAGGTGGCCAGGGTGTCGTGGTCAGGATGGCTGCCAGCAGCAATGTAGCGAAAGGCCACCGAGTCGTAGCTTGCCATCTCCAGCTTGCGACTGGAGAACACGCCCGTGCAGTAGCCATAAACCAGGATGGCCAGCAAGGTCGCTGGGTGATGTGCCTTGGAGCCACGACCCGCGTATTGGCGTGTCAGGTTGGTGAGGTCGAGTCCATCGATGACTTCAACGACGAAGCGAGCCAGATGGTCTTGCGTGAGCCAGTCGTCTACCGACGGGGGCAGCAAGTAGTCGGTTTTACGGTCGGTCAGTATGAAGTTGGACATGCTAAAAATTACCTATCGGGACATGTGCAATTTTAACATGTTGCTATGCTTTTGGTAGCAATATAAAAAAAGAAATTCAGGAGTCCAGAGTCCGACAGGCTGCTAGGGAGTGGATTAACAAAACGCAGTCTGGCGGCGGCTTGAATGGTGTGAATGCCGCCAGGCTGCGCGCAACCTTGACGAATTGCTGGTGGGCTTGCAGCAACCAGCTGCGCTGAAAAGCATAATCCCTTATGATTGGCAAGCCGGACAAACCCGGCTTTTGTCTTTTATGGCCTCATCTTCTACCGAATCCCTTGTTGAACTGCGACACCTGACCTTTGGATACGGGGAGCGCGTTATTCTGGACGACATCTCGCTGTCGGTGCCGCGTGGCAAGGTTACGGCACTGATGGGGGCATCCGGCGGGGGCAAGACGACCATTCTTCGCTTGATTGGCGGCCAGAACCGGGCGCAGTCTGGCGAGCTGCTGTTTGACGGCCAGGACGTGACTCCCATGAATCAGCAGCAGCTCTACGCTGCACGGCGCCGCATGGGCATGTTGTTCCAGTTTGGGGCGCTGTTTGCCGACCTCAGTGTGTTCGAGAATGTGGCCTTTCCGCTGCGCGAGCATACCGATTTGCCCGAGGCCCTGATCCGCGACATTGTGCTGATGAAACTCAATGCCGTGGGCCTGCGCGGCGCACGTGACCTGATGCCCAGCGAGGTATCGGGTGGCATGGCCCGGCGCATAGCGCTGGCGCGTGCGATTGCCCTTGATCCCGAACTGGTGATGTATGACGA
>NZ_DHXT01000222.1:5021-5323 GCF_002413825.1 Rhodoferax sp. UBA5149 | reverse complement strand
ATGGAGGAAATCTCGCGCGCCTCGGCCTCGGTCGGCCTCTCCTACGGCGCCCACAGCAATTTGTGCGTGAACCAGATCAAGCGCAACGGCAGCGCCGAGCAGCGCCAAAAATACCTGCCCAAACTGATCTCGGGCGAGCACGTGGGCGCGCTGGCCATGAGCGAGCCCGGTGCCGGCAGCGACGTCCTGAGCATGAAGCTGAAAGCCGAGGACAAGGGCGGCTACTACCTGCTCAACGGCAGCAAGATGTGGATCACCAACGGGCCGGACGCCGACACGCTGGTGGTCTATGCCAAGAGCGA
>NZ_DHXT01000222.1:4265-4761 GCF_002413825.1 Rhodoferax sp. UBA5149 | reverse complement strand
GCGTCACCGCCTTCCTGATCGAAAAAGGCATGAAGGGGTTCTCCGTGGCGCAAAAGCTCGACAAGCTCGGCATGCGCGGTTCGCACACCGGCGAGCTGGTGTTCAACAACGTCGAAGTGCCGGCGCAAAACATCCTGGGTGGCCTGAACGGTGGCGCCAAGGTGCTGATGAGCGGGCTGGACTACGAGCGCGCGGTGCTCACCGGCGGGCCACTGGGCATCATGCAGTCGGTGATGGACAGCGTCATTCCCTACATCCACGACCGCAAGCAGTTTGGGCAAAGCATCGGCGAGTTTCAGCTCATTCAGGGCAAGGTGGCCGACATGTACACCGTGCTGCAGGCCGGACGCTCCTTTGCCTACACCGTGGCCAAGAACCTGGATCTGCTGGGCAGCGAACATGTGCGCCAGGTGCGCAAGGACTGTGCCTCCGTCATTCTCTGGTGCGCCGAAAAAGCAACCTGGATGGCGGGCGAGGGCGTGCAGATTTTTGGCGG
>NZ_DHXT01000222.1:2684-4006 GCF_002413825.1 Rhodoferax sp. UBA5149 | reverse complement strand
CTCTTCACCCATAACCGCGCCTGGGCGGCGCGCATGGAGCGCGAGCGCCCCGGCTTCTTCACCAGCCTGAAAAGCCAGCAGAACCCCAAGTACATGTGGATCGGCTGCTCCGACAGCCGGGTGCCGGCCAATCAGATCACCGGGCTGGAGCCGGGCGAGGTGTTTGTGCACCGCAACGTGGCCAATGTGGTGGTTCCGACCGACCTGAACTGCCTGTCCACCATCCAGTTTGCGGTGGACCAGCTCAAGGTGGAGCACCTGATGGTGGTGGGCCACTATGGCTGCGGTGGCGTACGCGCCGCGCTGGAGAATTTACGCGTGGGGCTGGCTGACAACTGGTTGCGCCACATCAAGGACGTGCGTGACCGGCACAGCGCGCTGCTGGACGCCACGCCGGCCACGGCGCGCCTGGATGTATTGTGCGAGCTCAATGTCATCGAGCAAGTGATGAATGTGGCGCACACCACGGTGCTGCAGGATGCCTGGGCGCGTGGCCAGCGTGTTGCCTTGCATGGCTGGGTTTATGGCCTCAAGGACGGTCTGCTGCAAGACCTGCACGTCACGCTGGACGGCATGGAGGGCATGGCGTCCCTCTACCGTGCGGCCGTCGCGGGTGTGTCGGCCGCCCGGCGTTGATGGTGGGTGCATTCCCTGTAAAAACAATTCTCGGCCATCATGTTCCCACAGCGTCTTGACTCCACTCTGGCCTACGACATCGCCAAGGCCATGATGGATGGCTTCAACCGCCACTACCGCCTGTTTCGCACCGAATCCGCCCGCGCCAAGCACCGCTTCGAGACCGCCGACTGGCACGGCCAGCAACGCGCCCAGCGCGAACGCATCGAGTTCTACGACTTGCGGGTGCGCGAGGCCTCGACCCGGCTGGAGCGCGAGTTCAAGGCCGGTGAGCAAGCGATGGACATCTGGCACCAGGTCAAGCTGCATTACATCGGCTTGCTGGTCAATCACCACCAGCCGGAGCTGGCCGAGACCTTCTTCAATTCGGTCACCACCAAGATTTTGCACCGCACCCATTTCCACAATGATTTCATCTTTGTGCGGCCGGCGGTGAGCACCGAATACATCGAGAACGGCGAGCCCGAGGCGCGTCCCACCTACCGCGCGTACTACCCGACACCGACCAGCCTGCAACAAGTGCTGATGCAGATGGTGAACGATTTTGACCTGCGTCGTGACTTCGAAGACTTGGCGCGTGATTGCGGCTTTGTGGTCGATGCGATGAACGCCGCGCTGGGCGAGGTCAAGCTGCGCGCCAATTTCCAGTTTCAGGTGCTCACCAGCCTGTTCTTTCGCAACAAGGG
>NZ_DHXT01000222.1:1796-2413 GCF_002413825.1 Rhodoferax sp. UBA5149 | reverse complement strand
ATCGATGCCGCCTTGTTTGGTGAAGACGATTTGCTGATGCTGTTCAGCTTTGCGCGCGCTTACTTCATGGTCGACATGGAAATCCCGTCGGCCTATGTGCAGTTTCTGCGCAGCATGATGCCGCGCAAGCCGCGCAATGAACTTTATAACGCGCTGGGGCTGGCCAAGCAGGGCAAGACGCTGTTCTACCGCGACTTTCTGCACCATCTGCGCCATTCCTCCGACAACTTCCGCATTGCGCCCGGCATCAAGGGCATGGTGATGCTGGTGTTTGACCTGCCCTCGTTTCCTTATGTGTTCAAGGTCATCAAGGACTACTATCCGCCGCAAAAAGACACCAGCCGCGAACAGATCAAAAGCAAGTACTTGCTGGTCAAGCAGCACGACCGCGTCGGGCGCATGGCCGACACGCTGGAATACAGCGAGGTTGCGTTTCCGCGCCAGCGTTTTGACGATGAGCTGATTGCCGAAATCGAGAAGTTCGCGCCCAGCCAGCTCGAAATCAGCGACCGCGACGTCGATGGCCGCATCGAGGTCATCATCAAGCACTGCTACATCGAACGCCGCATGATCCCGCTCAATATCTATCTGCAGGAAGCGTTCGATGCCGGCGGCGC
>NZ_DHXT01000222.1:0-1533 GCF_002413825.1 Rhodoferax sp. UBA5149 | reverse complement strand
ATTTTCCCCGGCGACATGCTGTGGAAGAACTTCGGCATCACACGCCACGGCAAGGTCGTGTTCTACGACTACGACGAGATTGAATACGTCACCGACTGCAATTTTCGCAAGGTGCCCGAGCCGCGCAATGAAGAAGAAGAAATGTCGGGCGAGGTCTGGTACAACGTCGGCCCGAAAGACGTCTTCCCCGAGACCTTCGGCCCCTTCCTGCTGGGCAACCCGGTGGTGCGCGAAATCTTCATGAAACACCACGCCGATTTGCTCGATGCGGCCTACTGGCAAGGCCACAAGAAGCGCATTCTGGCGGGCGACGTGATCGACGTTTTTCCGTATGAACGCGAGAAACGGTTTATGCCCGTCAACCGGCAGAGCAACCGGATTTGACCCAATTTTTTTGTTGTGAAAGGAAGTTGATATGTCTGATTCCATCGTGATTGTTGGTGCCGCCCGGACCCCCATGGGGAGCTTTCAGGGTGACTTCTCTTCTCTTGCCGCCCACGACCTGGGGGGCGCAGCCATCCGGGCCGCCGTGCAGCGCGCGGGGGTCGCCAGCGAGCTGGTGAACGAAGTGCTGTTTGGCAACTGCCTGATGGCCGGCCAGGGCCAGGCGCCGGCGCGCCAGGCCGCGTTCAAGGGCGGTTTGCCGATCAGTGCGGGCGCGGTGACGCTGTCCAAGATGTGCGGCTCGGGCATGCGCGCGGCCATGTTCGCGAACGACATGTTGGCTTCAGGCAGCGCGGACGTGGTGGTGGCCGGCGGCATGGAGAGCATGACCAACGCGCCCTACCTGCTACAAAAAGCGCGCGGCGGCTACCGCATCGGCCACGACCGCATTTTTGACCACATGATGCTTGACGGCCTGGAAGACGCCTACGAGGCCGGCCGCTCCATGGGCACCTTTGGTGAAGACTGCGCCGCCAAATACAGCTTCACCCGGGAGGCCCAGGACAATTTCGCCACGGCCAGCGTGCAGCGGGCGCAGGCCGCGACGAAATCAGGCGCGTTTGCGGCAGAAATCACGCCGGTGACGGTCAAGGGCCGCGCCGGCGACACTGTGATTTCCATCGACGAAGGCCCCGGTAAAGTCAAGCTCGAAAAAATTCCCACGCTCAAACCGGCGTTCAAGAAAGACGGCACCATCACCGCCGCCAGCAGCTCCAGCATCAACGACGGCGCGGCTGCCCTGGTGCTGATGCGGGCCTCGACCGCCGCCAAGCTGGGACTCAAGCCGCTGGCCCGCATCGTCAGCCATGCGGTGCACGCGCAAGAACCCAACTGGTTCGCCACGGCGCCGATCGGTGCCGTGAACAAGGTGCTGGCCAAGTCCGGCTGGAGTGTGAAAGACGTCGACCTGTGGGAAGTCAACGAAGCCTTTGCCGTGGTGCCGATGGCGCTGATGCATGAGCTGGGGCTGAGCCACGACATCGTCAACGTCAACGGCGGCGCCTGCGCGCTAGGCCACCCCATCGGCTGCAGCGGCGCCCGCATCATGGTCACCCTGATGTACGCCCTGCAGGCACGCGGCCTCAAAAA
>NZ_DHXT01000038.1:9799-12182 GCF_002413825.1 Rhodoferax sp. UBA5149 | reverse complement strand
CCTTCGTATTCGACGAGGCGGCCCGAGGTCATGATGAACGGGAACTTCTCGTGCACCTTGTCGGCCACGTTCTTATCCTGAATCGTCTTGTACAGCGTCGGCAGACGCCAGAACGCCTTCTTGTCATCGTGCGTCGGGTACTTGGCAACCAGATCGGGCCGGATGCCGTAGAGCGGCTCGCGGTGCTGCGGAATCGCATCGGGGAAGTTCCACACCACGGCGCGCGCCTTGGCGTTGCCAAAGGGATGGCAGCCGTGCACCTGCATCACCACGCGCTGGATGCCGCCCGACATATCGGTCTTCCAGTTCTTGCCTTCGGCCGCCGCCTTCTCCGTGTCCGTGAGGTCGTCCCACCAACCCAGCTTCTTCAGCAGCACATAGTCAAACTCGGGGTAGCCGGTGGTGATGTCGGCACCTTTGGAGTACGAGCCATCCTCGGCCAGCAGATTCTGGCCGTCACGCTCCACGCCAAAGTTGGCGCGGAAGTTGCCGCCGCCCTCCATCACGTGCTTGGAGGTGTCGTACAGATTGGGCGAACCCGGATGCTTGAGCGAAGGATTGCCGTAGCAGGGCCAGGGCAGGCCGAAGTAGTCACCGGTGAAGTCGTAACCCGTTTCCTTGTCCTTGCCCCCTTTGGCCTTGAGCGTTTTGACGTCAAACAGATGCATGTTGCGCATGTGCGCCTTGAGCCGCTCCGGGCTCTGGCCGGTGTAGCCAATGGTCCACATCGAGGCATTGATCTCGCGCAGGATGTCCTCCGGCATGGGTTCATCCAGGCCTTTGACCTTTTGCATCTTGTAGTTCTTGGACAGCTCTTTGCCAAAGCCCAGTCTGTCGGCGAACTGCTGCATGATCATGTGGTCGCTGCGACTCTCCCACAGGGGTTCAATCACTTTTTCGCGCCATTGCAGAGAACGGTTGGACGCCGTGACCGAGCCGCTGGTTTCAAACTGGGTGGCAGCAGGCAACAAGTACACCGAGCGGTTGGGATTCAGATCGTCCGCCTTGCCCGGCATGGCCGCCATCGCCGCCGTGGCCGACGGATAGGGGTCCACCACCACCAGCAAATCGAGCTTGTCCATGGCGCGTTTCATCTCCAGACCGCGGGTCTGGGAATTGGGGGCATGGCCCCAATAAAACACGCCGCGCAGATTGGAATCCTGGTCGATCAGCTCGTTCTTCTCCAGCACGCCGTCAATCCAGCGCGACACCGTGATGCCGGGCTTGCTCATCATGGCGGGCGACGCAAAGCGGCCTTTGATCCATTCAAAATCAACACCCCAGGCCTTGGCGAAATGCTTCCAGGAGCCTTCCACAATGCCGTAGTAGCCGGGCAGCGAATCCGGGTTGGGGCCGACGTCGGTGGCGCCCTGCACATTGTCGTGACCACGGAATATATTGGTGCCGCCGCCCGACTTGCCCACATTGCCCAGCGCCAGCTGCAGGATGCACGAGGCCCGCACGATGGCGTTGCCGGTGGTGTGCTGGGTCTGCCCCATGCACCACACGACGGTGCCGGGGCGATTCTCATTGAGCCAGCTCGCCACCTTGAGCACCTGTGCCTCTGTGACGCCACAAGCCTCTTCCACTTTGTCCGGCGTCCACTTGGCCAGCACCTCTTCCTTGACCTTGTCCATGCCGAAGACTCGGTCGTTGATGTACTGCTTGTCTTCCCAGCCGTTCTTGAAAATGTGATGCAGCAAGCCAAACAAAAACGCAATATCGGAGCCGGAACGGATGCGCACGTACTCGTCCGCCTTGGCGGCCGTACGGGTGAAACGCGGGTCCACCACAATCATCTTGCAGCCATTCTCCTTGGCGTGCAGCATGTGCAGCATGCTGACCGGGTGCGCCTCGGCCGCGTTGGAGCCGATGTACATCGCGACCTTGCTGTTTTGCATGTCGTTGTACGAGTTGGTCATGGCCCCATAGCCCCAGGTATTGGCGACACCGGCCACCGTGGTGGAGTGGCAGATACGGGCCTGGTGATCGCAATTGTTGCTGCCCCAAAAACTCACGAACTTGCGCATCAGATAGGCCTGCTCGTTGTTGTGCTTGGAGGAGCCGATCCAGTAGATCGAGTCCGGCCCGCTGGCCTTGCGCAAGTCCATCAGCTTCGCGCTGATTTCCGTCAACGCCGTGTCCCAGCTGATGCGTTCGTACTTGCCGTCGACCAACTTCATCGGGTAGCGCAGACGGTACTCGCCGTGCCCATGCTCACGCAAGGCGGCCCCCTTGGCGCAATGGGCGCCGAGGTTGATGGGGGAATCAAACACCGGATTCTGCCGCACCCAGACACCGTTTTCGACCACCGCATCGACCGCACAGCCGACTGAACAATGGGTACAGACCGTGCGCTTGATTTCGATCTTGCCTTCACCCA
>NZ_DHXT01000038.1:0-9518 GCF_002413825.1 Rhodoferax sp. UBA5149 | reverse complement strand
CTGTGGACGAAAGGTGAGCGGGCAGCGGTATCGGACGAACCCGATTTTTTGGTCAACAACATGGAACTCTCCAAAGTCGGCGTGGGTCGGTGGGCCCGGCGTGCTAGCGAAAAATCAGACGCGCGTGGTCTTGTAATACTGCTTGACGTGATCGCTTAAGGAGTAGCCACCGCCTCTTTCAGGCACGGGCTTGGGCAACTCGGCCACCGCCTCTGGCACCTGAGCCTTCATCCATGTGGCCGACGCCAGCGTGGCACCTGCCACGGACGCGGATAGAAAAAATCCTCGACGGGAAGCTTTGGGCTGGCTGTCCTGCATGGTGGTCTCCAAGGAATGCTGGCGGCTATGTAATCCTATTCATAGTGTAGGGAGAACTGGATGGCCCCGCAATGATTCTTCGCAAAAGAAAAGTCCGATCGACCTAGGGAAAACGCGTACACAGCCCCGATGAAATGCGGCTCGGTGCCATGTATCGGTCGCGTCATTCGCGTCAGGCCAGCATGTCAAAGCCTTGCGCCTCGACACCCATGAAGGCGCGGGTGAGCCCGGCCAGCGCCGCATAAAACCGGGCTTTGGGGTGCTGCTGAAGGTTGTCGCACATCGTCATCACCCACGGCTGCACATGCACTGAAAAAAACTCACGCTGGCGCGTGAGGTTGGCGACCGTCACATCGTCACCGGCGATCAGGTAGCGCATGACTTCGCACAGATAGGCGAAGTGATCTTCGGTCTCGGACATGTTCTCGTCACGCGCCAGGCCCAGTTGGCCCAAGTCGGTACGCAGCCGGGCCAGCGGTTTTTCGTTGAGGAATCCGCTCAGAAAATGTGAACCGTAAAGATAAACCTCGGGCTTGCCGATGCCGCCAAACAAGGCGCTGTATTCGCTTTGAATGGCCTCGTCAGTCATCTCGCGGGCGACCCCCACCAGGGCGCGCCAGGGCTCTTCCAAAAAGGCGCCGGCGGCCGGCGCGTCGGTCGCGGCCAGGCGCAGATTTGCTATTAATTCAGTAGCGGGTGACGCATAGTACAAGAGGGCTAGCAAGCCATAAAGCTCGGACCGTGCGGTTTCTTCGTCAAGCGCAGGGCTTGGCATGGAGGTGGGCGCCGGCATCATGTTCATAGGTCCGTGATTTTGGTTTCATTCTGGGCCGAATAAATATCGATGACCCGGCAATCACCGCACATTTTCAGGCGCTCCAGCGCCGCACCCTGAAACATGCTGTGGCCGCTGAGCTTGCCCAGCATGGCCTCGATCGCCTTGAGCGTGCCAAACGGTTGCTTGCAGCGCACACAGGTGTAGGGCTTCATCTCGTTGAGCACGACCGCCTCTTTGCGCCGGGGCGCCAGGTTCAGCTGCGGCAGCAGGGCGAGCGCTTGTTCCGGGCAGGTCTTGACGCACAGGCCGCACTGCACGCAATTTTTCTCGATGAACTTGAGTTGCGGCGAATCCGGGTTGTCCTGCAGGGCACTCGCGGGGCAGGCGTTGACGCAGCTCAGGCACAGCGTGCAAGTGTCTTTGTTGATGACCAGTGCGCCCAGCGGCGAGCTGGTGGCGGGCAGCGCAATGACCTCGGGCCGCAAAGGCGCGTGCGCTATCAAATGGTCCAGCGCCAGTTCCAGCGTGGCCCGTTTGTCGGATTGCACCGCGAAGCCCGCGCCGCGGCTGACACATTGGGCCGCAGCCGCCTGCAAATCGGCGTCCAGCGCTGCCAGATCGCGTGCGTCTCTGGCATGCAGCACGCGGAAATGTTCGCCCTGGTAGCCCAGCCCCGTCAGAATGGCCTGCGCCACCGCCATCTGGCTGCGAATCGCCTCATGGTATTGCGGTGCTTCTTCATCCGTCATCAGCACCCAGACCTGCGAGGCGCCATAGGCCATGGCCGTCAGCCAGACTTCCAGCCCCAACGACGAGGTATGCCAGAGGGCGATCGGCAGCACGCGCGCCGGCACGCCATGCGTGCCATCGTGTTGATTGCCATGCGTGCCGCTGTCCAGTTGGGCAAGGCGACCCAGGTCACCCAGCAAGCGCGCGCCCGCCTCCTGGCTGTGCAGCAGCAGCGCGGCATCTTTGCCGCCGCAGCGGGCGTAGGTGGCCAGCAGGGTCTTGAGCCTGACCCCTTGCTCGCTGGCGCGCGGATAGGCATAGCTCAAGGCGCCGCTGGGGCAGACCGTGCTGCAGGTGCCGCAGCCCACACACAGATTGGGATTGACCAAGACCCGCTGCCGAGACTGAGAAGCCCCCACGCTACGCTGCCCCCCAAGGGGACGTTCGGCGCCTTGGGGCGGCCCGGCGACGCCGCGCTCGCTGCTGATGGCAGACGCAGAACAAACGTCGATGCAGGCCGTGCAGCCGGTTTTTTCATTGCGGCTGTGGGCGCAAAGTTTTTGTTTGTAAAGAACGAACTTGGGCTTTTCAAACTCGCCCACCAGCGCGCGCAACGTCATCAGCGGCTTGGCGTCCCGGCCATCCCAGCGCAGGTAGCCTTGCGGCAAGGCGTGCTGGCTGAAAGCGGGGGTGGCGCGAAGGTCAAGAATCAGATCAAAAGTTTCGCTCGCAGTCTCAGGCACGCGGCTGAAATCAATTGCGCCCGCCGCCTGGCACGCCTTGACGCAGGCGCGGTGCGATTGGCACAGGTTCAAGTCAATCTGGTAGTCCAGGCCAATGGCAGCCTCGGGGCAGGCCACCAGACAGGCGTTGCAACGCGTGCACAGGTCCAGATCAATCGGGTTGTTGCGCAGCCACTTGAGCTCGAAGGCGCCGAGCCAGCCCGTGAGGGCCTGAATCTGGCCCCCCAGCACCGGGTAACGCCGCTCCTGCATCGCGCCCCCGTAGCCCATGGTGTCGCCCGCGCCTTGCGTGAACAAGGTGATGCCCAGATCATCGCCCAGCAGCTCGGCGGCGCGCTCGGCCGCGCCGAGTTCGCCAATGATCAACAGCCGCCCGGTGCTCGTGTAAGTGACGGTGGCGACCGGTTCCGGCTCGGGCAGATGGGCGGCGACCAGCAGGGCGGCAATCTTGGGGCTGGCCTGGGCTGCATCCCGGCTCCAGCCACCGGTTTCGCGAATGTTGACGAAACGAATCGGCGCGTAAGCAGTTGCCCCGCGCTCTGCCCCGGCGGTCTGCTCCGCCAGTTCGGTAAACAGCCGTTTCTCCTGGGTGCAGGCGACCACCACATCCTCACCCGACTCGATGGCCTTCAGAAATGCGCCGGCCTCGCGGCGACACAGGGTGGAGTGCAGCGTCAGGTTTTCATTCAGTGCCGCGCCCAGGCTGCCGGGGTCCAGCGGCATGGTTTGGTTGCAGTCGCAAATCAGTGTGGTCATGGTCTGTTCCGAGCGGTGCTGGGGGCTTGTTGTCTGAAAGTGGGTCGGCGCCGCTCCGTGGCGGCTGCGCAGACTGTGCCACGGAATCCTGCGCAGGGCTATTGGCATCATCCCGCGCCCCGGTCTTGGCCTGGTCTTTTTCCGCGCCATCTTCCTCGTCCTCGAACAGATTCAGAAACTTGGCGCTGGCCATTTGCCGCAGCATCGATTCAGGCAGCGGGTCAGGCTTGGAATAGTCGTCGATGTAGGTGTCCAGGCGGTCCATCACGTTGTAATGGGGATCGGCAAACAGCTTTTTCATCGCGGCGTTGCGGACCTCGGGCGCCACATCGCGCGCCACAAAGGGTTTGAAGTCGGACTCGGTTGTGAGACGCCGCACGTCTTCCAGCGACGGTGGCGGCGGCGCTGGCACTGGCGTGACCGGTGTGGCTGGCGGCGCGTCGGCCTTTGCCTCCTGCGGCGGCGCAATCACAGGCAAGGGCTTGATGGCAGGCGTTGCTGCAGGTTCGTCAAGCACCTTGCCCTCACGCACCGCCTGCTTGCGCTGCGACCAGCGGCCCAGAAAACCTTCAGCCATGGCCGCCGCCCGATTTCTTCTCGGTGCTGACCGACGCCGGGTTGCCAAAGCGGTCGCTCAGGGAGCGAAAACTCTCGGGCCGCTTGCGGCGCTTGGGTTCGGCCACAAAGTGCTCGTCCACAAAAGCCTGCAGCCATTCAACCACCGAGGCCGGGGCCGGCACCTGCTCCACCGTTTCCTGCGCGTCCAGCCAGCGCCCGGCGTCGTGGTAGCTCAGGCTCACCATCTCGGGTTTGGCGATCGGCTCTGCCGCCGTGCCCGCCTCTTCTTCCATGCGCCACAAGACAAACCAGCAAGGCGCTTGCGTGGTGACGTTGAGGTAGTAGCCTTCCACATCATCCTTGAACAATTCGACCCGGTAGCCCCCGTGCAGCCAGCGTTCCTCGCTATCATTTTTATAAAGAAGACGCGCTGAGGTGCCAAAGCCGTCCGCCTGCGGCACGACCTCCGCCAGCACCCAGCGCCAGGGCTGCCAGCGGCTGGCGGGGCCGCTGATGCGCTCGCGCCGCATCACCACGGCGACTTCAATGAAGGGACGACTGTTGGGCATGGTTGGTGCAATGTAACGGATTGGGCTAGAAGGGGCTTTCTTGCTCGCGTCCGCGTATTCCATTGAAAACCGCCGCAAAGACAGCCGAGTTGATTTGGGACTTCTTCAAGTCTCACCCGAAGCAGTCATCCGTGTGGCGTGTTCAGGCATATCGCTCGCCTGCCCCAGACCGCAGATGGACGCATGGCGTTGAGCGCCGCATCACGCGCCCGGTCCTTTCACCACGGCGGCCAGCGCGTAGCCACCGTGCTGTCGATAGGCCTGATACGCTACTGAATTAATAGCTGCTTACGCCCTATTGACGGGGGCTAGAGCCCTATTTTATTAAAATTCAACGGCTTCAAGCACCAACGCCACCTCGGCCTGCGGCACGGCCCTTTGGCCTACCAGCACGACCGGAGCCTCCTCACAACGGCCCAATCAGGCGTCGCCAGGACCAACGGAGGCGCTGGCGCGGTGAAGGGCAAAGTGACAGCTTGCATGGCGCACGGGCTTAGCAAGTCACTGAAGAATGGCAAGCCCCGTTCAGGTGTCTTTCGAGATTTTGATGGACGGAAACTTGGATGAAAAATCCTTGTTCTTGGCCGCAATCGATACCGCCACCTTGCGCGCCACCGCCCTGTAGATGCCTGCCACCTCGCTGTCGGGGTCCGACACCACGGTCGGTTTGCCATTGTCGGCCTGCAGGCGAATCTGCATATTCAGCGGCAAGGCACCGAGGTAATCCATGCCGTATTCAGCGGCCATTCGTCTGCCGCCGTCAGCGCCAAAAATGTGCTCCACATGGCCACAGTTGGTGCAGACATGCACCGCCATGTTCTCCACGATGCCCAAAATCGGCACGCCGACTTTCTCGAACATCTTGATGCCTTTCTTGGCGTCCAGCAAGGCGATGTCCTGCGGCGTCGTCACCACAATGGCACCGGTCATGGGCACGCGTTGCGACAGCGTCAGCTGAATGTCCCCGGTGCCGGGTGGCATGTCCACAATCAGATAGTCCAGATCGCGCCAGTTGGTCTGGCGCAGCAACTGCTCCAGCGCCTGGGTCGCCATCGGGCCGCGCCAGATCATGGCTTCGTCCTGCGCCACCAGAAAACCGATGGACATGACCTGCACGCCGTAGTTCTCCAGCGGGTCCATGGTTTTGCCGTCTTCGCTCTCGGGCCGGCCGTCAATGCCCATCATCATGGGAATACTGGGTCCGTAAATATCGGCATCGAGCAGGCCCACGCTGGCGCCTTCAGCGGCCAGTGCCAGCGCCAGGTTGACAGCGGTCGTGCTCTTGCCGACGCCGCCCTTGCCGGAGGCCACCGCCACAATGTTCTTCACCCTGGGCAGGAGCTGCACGCCACGCTGTACCGAATGCGGCACGATCTTCATGTTGACGTTGACCGACACGTTGTCGACACCGGCCACGCCTTTGGCGGCGGCGATCAGCGCCTTGCGAAAGCCGGGAATCTGGCTTTTGGCGGGATAGCCCAGCTCGACGTCGAAAGTCACATCACCGTCGGTGAGGGTGAAATTTTTGATGGATTTGGAGGACACGAAGTCCCGCCCGGTATTCGGATCGACCACACTGGTGAGTGCGTCCATCAGCGCCTGTTCTGTCACTGCCATTGATTTCTCCTGAAGGGCTGTAGTCTAGCGAAGACTGTTTTAACCTTTTCCGCGCAGGCCAATCGGGGTTTGCCCCGGAAACGGGGAGGTTCTCGGGTTTTTACCCCTGCTGGCATGCTCTTGCGCGGCCGATAATCGTTTCATGCTGAACGCCGCATCCCACCGACCGCCCCTGGCGCCCACCACCGCCCTGCTACTGACCGGTGGCGGGGCGCGCGCGGCTTATCAGGTGGGGGTTCTGGAGGCCATCGCCGACATCCGGAAAGACGCTGGCGCACTGGCCGAGGGCAACCCCTTTCCCATCATCGCCGGTACCTCGGCCGGGGCCATCAACGCGTCGGCCTTGGCCTGTGGTTCGGATGATTTCGATGGCACCGTGCGTCGCATCGTCAATATCTGGAAAAATTTCCATGCCGATCAGATCTACCGCGCCGACTCTTTGAGCATGCTGCGCTCCGGCGCCACCTGGATGACGCTGCTGTCGGTCGGCTGGCTACTGACCAAATTGTGGCGGATCAGGCCGCGCTCGCTGTTGGACAACGCGCCTTTGGCCGAATTGCTCAAGCAGCTGGTACCACTGGAGCGCCTGCCCTATTTGATTCGCAAGGGCCATATGCAGGCGCTGGCCGTCACGGCATCGAGCTACAGCTCGGGCGAGCACATCACTTTTTATGAGGGAGACAAGCGACTGCTGCCCTGGGTGCGTTCGCAACGTCGCTCGGTGCGGGATCACATCACGCATGCCCACCTGCTGGCTTCGTCGGCGATTCCCTTCGTGTTTCCGGCCACGCCCCTGCAAATCGACGGGCGGACCGAGTATTTTGGCGACGGCTCCATGCGCCAGTCCGCGCCGGTCGCACCGGCCATCCATTTGGGCGGCGAGCGCATTCTGGTCGTCGGCGCCGGGCGCATGCACGAGCCCAAAAACGAGGCGCATCTGCACACCACCAGCAGCTACCCCTCGCTGGCGCAAATTGCCGGACACGCGCTGTCCAACATCTTTCTGGATGCCCTGGCCGTCGATGTGGAGCGGGTGCGCCGCATCAACCAGACCATGTCACTGGTACCGCACGAGTTGCGCAGTGCCAGCGCCCTGCGGCCGGTGAAGCTGCTGTTGATTGCGCCCTCGCAACGGCTGGACGCCATCGCGGCCCGCCATGTGGGCGATCTGCCGGCGGCTGTGCGCACCATGCTCGGCGGCGTGGGCGTGTCTTCCAGCGCGGCCGACGTCAAGGGCGCCGCGCTGGCGAGCTACCTGCTGTTCGAACCCGGCTACACCGTTGAACTGATGGCGCTGGGCTATGCCGATGCGATGCGCCAGGGGGCCGAGGTCTGTGCGTTTTTTGACTGGACCGATCCCCAGGCGCTCCCGCATGCCGCCCAAGTCGGCCAGCCATCCGTGCCCGAGCGCCGCATGGACCCCCTGCGTTTGCGCTAAAGAAAGCTCAGGAGCATGTGTCGGCGTCCGGGACTCGCGGCAACCCTTCGCCATTGGTGTACGCCGCCAGAAAGTCGAGAAAGCGGCGCACCGCCGGCACCATGCCCCGGCGCGAGGGGTACACGGCATGGAACACGCCGGGGCGCGGTGCCCAGCCCGGCAGCACCGGCACCAGGCGCCCGTCCTGTATTTCGTCGTGGCACATGTAGTCGGGCAACACGCACATGCCGGTGCCACCCAGCACGGCGAACTTCAGGGTCAGCAAATCGTCGGCCACGTAGCGCGGCTGGTGCGGCAGGACATGGGTGGCTCCTCCCGGCCCGACCAAGGGCCAGCTGGCCCGACCGTCAATGGCCGACATGCTGACCGTGTCCAGGCGCGCCAAGTCCTCAGGCGACACCGGCTGCCCCTGGCGCTTGAGTTGCGCGGGGCTGGCGACCAGATAGGTTTGGGTTAGCCCCAAGTTCTTGACCACCAGGCTGCCGCTGTCTTCCAGCGTGGGGCGCACGCGCAAGGCAACATCAATACCTTCCTCCACCAGATCGACAACGCGATTGCTCACCCGCATGTCCACCTTCACCTGCGGGTAGCGCGCCAGAAAGGCGGCCATGATCGGCCCCACGGTGCTCTGGGCCAGCGTCACCGGGCAGGCCACGCGAATGGTGCCGCGAGGCTCGGTCTGCGCCTGCTCCACCGCTTCGGCGGCGGCATCGGCCGCGTCGCGCATGGCCGCACAGTGGCGGTGGTACAGCTCGCCCACTTCAGTGAGCGAGAGCTTGCGCGTGGTGCGCTGCAACAGGCGCACGCCCAGATGCGTCTCCAGCTCGGCCACGCGCCGCGACAAGCGGGATTTGGGGATGCCCAAATGACGTCCGGCCGCCGCAAAGCCACCGCGCTCCACCACCTCGACAAAGTACAACATGTCGTTCAAGTCTTGCATTTGCGCCTCCATTGTCCTATTTTCAGGACAATCTATCGCAATTTTGGCGACTTATCAAGCATTGGATTCATCCGCACAATACTTCCATGGCCGACGTCACGGCGTCCCGCCTTGTTTTCCATACCTTCCAACTGTTAAAGGATCTTCCATGAAACTCTTGCACATCGACTCCAGCATCATGGGCGGCAACTCGGTTTCCCGCCAACTCACCCACAACATCGTGGCGCAATGGCGCGCCAGCCATCCGGTCTCGGTCGTGGACTACCTCGATCTGGCGCAGGACACGCCCAGCCATCTGTCCGCCGAATCCATGGGGTTTCGGCTGCCGCCGCAAACGGAGACACTGACGGACGGGCAACGTCGTGAGAACGCAGTATCGGAAGCCCTGGTCAGCCAGTTTCTGGCCGCTGACGTGATCGTGCTGGGTGCGCCGCTCTACAACTTCAGCATTCCGAGCCAGCTCAAGGCCTGGATTGACCGCATCGCACAAGCCGGGCGCACCTTCACCTACACCGACAAGGGCCCCAAGGGCCTGGCCGGCGGCAAGACGGTGATCGTCGCCATCACCCGGGGCGGCGTCTATTCCACCAGCGAAGCAGGCCGCGCCATGGAACACCAGGAGAGTTATCTGCAAACCGTATTGGGCTTCCTGGGCGTCACTGACGTGCGCTTTGTGCGCGCTGAAGGGGTGGCCATGGGGGACGCGACGAAGGCCGAGGCACTGGCCAGCGCGGCGGTCGAGACCCGGGCCGCAACCCAAGTTGCCGCCAACCAGGACCAGAGCAGCCTGGCCGCCTAAGACCGCGCGGAGGGGGTCGGTGGACCCCCGACTAAAATCGGGCCAGTCTTTAGAAAGCCGATGCCCGATGTCACGCCAACTCTTCGTTACCACCGCCCTGCCTTACGCCAATGGAAACTTCCACATTGGCCACATCATGGAGTACATCCAGGCCGACATCTGGGTGAGATACCAGCGGATGATGGGCAGTGTGGTGCACTTTGTCTGCGCCGACGACGCCCACGGCGCGCCCATCATGATCGCGGCCGAGAAAGCGGGCAAAACCCCGCAGCA
>NZ_DHXT01000133.1:5580-5917 GCF_002413825.1 Rhodoferax sp. UBA5149 | reverse complement strand
GATGACACGGTCACCACGCAAAACCTCGACGTGATTCGCATTGACGAGGCTCGTCAATTGCTCATGATCAAGGGCGCTGTTCCTGGTTCGGCTGGCGGTTTTGTGACCGTTCGTCCTGCCGTCAAAGTCAAAGCCAAGAATACTGATGCGAAAGGAGCGAACTGATGCAGCTCGAACTCCTGAATGACCAAGGTCAGGCTACTTCAAAATATGAAGCGCCAGAGACCGTGTTTGGTCGCGCTTACAACGAAGATCTGGTGCACCAGGTTGTGGTTGCTTTCCAGGCCAATGCCCGTCAAGGCACACGCGCCCAGAAAGACCGTGAACAGGTCAAGCA
>NZ_DHXT01000133.1:3786-5435 GCF_002413825.1 Rhodoferax sp. UBA5149 | reverse complement strand
GAGAATTTCACCCAGAAAATCAACAAGAAGATGTACCGTGCCGGCATGGCATCCATCTTGTCGCAGCTGGCCCGCGAAGGTCGCCTGGCGGTGGTGGATTCCCTGACGGTGGACTCACCCAAAACCAAACCTTTGGCTGCCAAGTTCAAGGCCATGAATCTGGAGTCCGTGCTGGTGATTGCCGACGAAGTCGACGAAAACCTGTACCTCGCATCCCGGAATCTGGTGAATATTTTGGTTGTTGAGCCGCGTTATGCTGATCCGGTGTCCCTGGTTCACTATCGCAAAGTGCTCGTTACCAAGGCGGCGATGGACAAACTCAAGGAGATGTTCGCATGAGCCACGGTCCAAATACTTCCAAGTTTGAAGAAGGTCGTCTGATGCAGGTTCTCGTGGCGCCCATCGTGTCTGAAAAGGCAACGATGATCGCTGAAAAGAGCAATGCCGTGACCTTCAAGGTGCTGCAGGACGCGACCAAATATGAAATCAAAGCCGCTGTGGAATTGATGTTCAAGGTCGAAGTCAAGGGTGTGTCTGTGGTGAATACTAAAGGTAAGACCAAGCGTTTTGGCAAGTCGGTTGGCCGTCGCGACAATATTCGCAAAGCCTACGTGACGCTGAAGCCGGGTCAAGAGCTGAACCTCGGCGGGGAGGCTGCGTAATCATGGCTGTTATCAAAATGAAACCAACTTCACCAGGCCGTCGTGGCGTGGTGAAGATTTCGCGTGATCACCTGTACAAGGGTGAGCCCTTTGCACCGCTGCTTGAACCCCAGTTCCAGCATGCCGGTCGCAACAACAATGGTCACATCACGACCCGCCACAAGGGCGGTGGTCACAAGCACCATTACCGTGTGGTCGACTTCCGTCGTACGAAGGATGGGATTCCCGCCAAGGTTGAGCGTATTGAATACGATCCCAATCGTTCGGCGCACATCGCTTTGGTGTGCTATGCCGACGGCGAGCGTCGCTACATCATCGCTCCGCGGGGTCTTGAGGTTGGTGCTTCCATCATGAGCGGGGCGGAAGCTCCGATCCGTGTTGGCAATACGTTGCCTATCCGCAATATTCCGGTGGGCTCCATCGTGCATTGCGTTGAGTTGCAAATTGGCAAAGGCGCACAAATCGTGCGCTCAGCTGGTACTTCTGCAACCCTGCTGGCGCGTGAGGGCATCTACGCCCAGGTGCGTATGCGTTCAGGTGAGGTTCGCAAGATCCACATCGAATGCCGTGCGACGCTGGGTCAGGTCGCCAACGAAGAGCACAGCCTGCGTCAATTGGGTAAGGCTGGTGCCAAGCGCTGGAAGGGTATTCGCCCGACCGTTCGCGGTGTTGTCATGAACCCGGTGGATCACCCTCATGGCGGTGGCGAAGGCAAGACCGGCGAAGGCCGTCATCCAGTCGATCCTTGGGGTAATCTGACCAAGGGTTACCGTACCCGTAACAACAAGCGCACGCAGGTCATGATCGTGTCGCGTCGCAAGAAGTAAGGGGCAGGTAAATGACTCGTTCTCTCAAAAAAGGTCCATTTGTCGACCATCATCTGGTAGCAAAAGCTGAAAAAGCGGTTGCCACCAAAGACAAAAAGCCGATTAAGACCTGGTCGCGCCGCTCAATGGTTTTGCCCGATTTCATCGGCTTGACCATCGC
>NZ_DHXT01000133.1:0-3591 GCF_002413825.1 Rhodoferax sp. UBA5149 | reverse complement strand
CATCCTGCGGACAAAAAAGTCCAAAAGAAATAAGGAGGTGACCATGGAAACACGTGCAACCCTTCGTGGCGTTCGTTTGTCGGTCGATAAAGGCCGTTTGGTCGCGGATTTGATTCGCGGCAAGAAAGTGGACCAAGCCCTGAACATTTTGCAGTTCACGCAGAAAAAAGCTGCTGTGATCATCAAGAAAGTTCTGGAGTCGGCCATTGCCAACGCTGAGCACAATGACGGTGCCGACATCGACGAACTGAAGGTTAAAACCATCTTCGTTGAGCAAGGTGCCTCGCTCAAGCGCTTCACGGCCCGCGCAAAAGGTCGTGGCAACCAGATCAGAAAACCCACGTGCCATGTGTACGTGACGGTTGGTAACTGAAAGAGGCCAGGAAGATATGGGACAAAAAATCCACCCAACCGGCTTTCGCCTGTCGATCAGCCGCAACTGGGCATCACGCTGGTACGCCAATGACCGCGACTTCGCGGGCATGCTGGCTGAGGACATCAAGGTGCGCGAGTACCTGAAGGCCAAGCTGAAAAACGCGTCTGTGTCGCGTGTGCTTATCGAGCGTCCAGCCAAGAATGCCCGCATCACGATTTTCTCGGCACGTCCGGGTGTTGTGATCGGAAAAAAAGGCGAAGACATCGAGAACTTGAAGCGTGAACTGTCGCGTCAACTCGGCGTGCCGGTTGCAGTCAACATCGAAGAGGTGCGCAAGCCCGAAATCGATGCCAAGCTGATTGCCGACAGCATTACGCAGCAGTTGGAAAAACGCATCATGTTCCGTCGGGCCATGAAGCGCGCCATGCAAAACGCCATGCGTCTGGGTGCCCTGGGCATCAAGATCATGTCGTCAGGTCGCCTGAACGGTATTGAAATTGCGCGTTGTGAGTGGTATCGCGAAGGTCGCGTGCCACTTCACACCTTGCGTGCCGATATCGACTACGGTACTTCTGAAGCAAAAACAACCTACGGCATCATTGGTGTCAAGGTCTGGGTCTACAAGGGTGACACGCTGGGTCGTAATGATCTGCCGGCCGCTGTTGAACCCCGTGCTGATGAAGAACGTCGCCCACGTGGTCCCCGTCGCGATGATCGCGGTGGTGCCCGCCCTGGTGCCGACCGTCCCGCACCTCGCGGCGCGCGTCGTCCCCCCATGGGTGGCAACACTGCGCCTGCCGATGGCAGCGACAAACCCGCGGAGGCTATTGGAGCCAATGCAAACAACCCCGCCGTTAAGCGCGTCCGCAAGGTAGCCGCGCCAGCTGCAGCAGCTGACGGCAAAGGAGAATAATTATGTTGCAACCCGCTCGTCGCAAATATCGCAAAGAGCAAAAAGGCCGTAACACCGGCATTGCGACTCGAGGCAGCTCGGTCGCGTTTGGTGATTTCGGTCTGAAATGTATCGACCGTGGCCGTTTGACGGCCCGTCAGATCGAAGCCGCGCGCCGTGCCATTTCCCGCCACGTCAAACGCGGTGGTCGTATCTGGATTCGTGTGTTTCCTGACAAGCCAATTTCCCAGAAGCCTGCTGAAGTGCGCATGGGTAACGGCAAAGGCAATCCCGAGTACTACGTGGCCGAGATTCAGCCCGGTAAGATCGTTTTTGAAATCGTCGGCGTGACAGAAGAGTTGGCTCGTGAAGCGTTTCGTTTGGCTGCCGCCAAGCTGCCCTTGCGCACCACTTTTGTGGCTCGCATGATTGGCCAGTAATCAGGTGAACATGATATGAAAACTACTGAACTACGCCAAAAAGACGTTGCCGGTTTGCAAACAGAAGTCAAAGCGCTGCAAAGAGCCCACTTTGGCTTGCGGATGCAAAAAGCCACGCAACAACTCACCAACACCGCTACGCTGCGCACTGCGCGCCGTGATATTGCTCGCGCCAAGACTATTCTTGTCGAGAAGCAAAGCGCTGAAAAATCCGCCAAATAAGGAGCTATAAATGACGGAAGCTAAAACATCCCTCAAGCGTACTCTGACTGGCAAGGTGGTCAGCGACAAGCGTGAAAAAACGGTTACCGTGTTGATTGAGCGTCGTGTGAAGCACGAGCTTTACGGGAAAATCGTTGGTAAATCCAGCAAGTACCACGCCCATGACGAAAAGGGTGAGTACAAACTGGGCGACATCATCGAAATTACCGAAAGTCGGCCGATCTCCAAAACCAAGAATTGGGTTGCGACCCGCTTGGTCCAAAAGGCGGCTGCGGTTTAAGCCTTTGCAGTCGTCGGACTGCAGGTTTCGCAAAAACGGCTCACAATGTGAGCCGTTTTCAATGGTGAATTCGAATCAACATTTTCAGGAGCAATCAATGATTAAAGTAGGCGACACTCTTCCCGCAAGCACCTTGATGGAATTTTCGGAAGTAGAGGGCGGCGGTTGCAGTATCGGCCCCAATCCAGTGGACGTCGCCAAGGCGAGCGCGGGCAAGACCATTGCTTTGTTTGCCCTGCCGGGTGCCTTTACGCCGACCTGTTCCGCCAAACATGTCCCTGGCTACATTCAGAAGTTCGACGAATTGAAGGCGGCGGGCGTTGACGAAATCTGGTGTGTCAGCGTGAACGATGCTTTTGTCATGGGCGCGTGGGCCCGCGACCAGAAGTCAGGCGCCAAGGTGCGCATGTTGGCGGATGGCGACGCAGCATTCACCAAGGCGACCGGCTTGACGCTGGACCTGACCGGCAAAGGCATGGGTCTGCGCAGCAACCGCTATTCCATGCTGGTGAAGGACGGCAAAGTGGCATCGCTGAACATTGAAGCCCCGGGCAAATTTGAAGTCAGTGACGCGGCCACGATGCTCGCGCAAGCCAAACCCTGAGTGGCTTGCTGAATCGATAAAGTCGTCACGGCCGGTCCGTGACGACTTTATAGATTGGCCTTGAGGTAGTGCGCCCCTTCAATGGGGCTGTGATAGTAGGGCGGTATTTCTTCAAAGCCCAGGTCCTGGTAGAGCGCCCGCGCGCTTTCCATCTCATCCAGCGTGTCCAGCAGCACGCAGTCATAGCCGGTCAGTCGCGCGCAGTCCAGAATGGCTTCGGCCAACTGGCGTCCAACGCCGCTTCTTCGAAAGCCCTGCCGCACATAAAGCCGTTTCATCTCGCAGGCGTTCGGGTAATCTACCGCGTCCTGCGGGCGTAAAGCGCAGCAACCGGCCAGTTCTTCGTCGACCAGTGCCATCAGCAAGGCGCCGCGCGGCGCCGCATACTCCCCTGGTAGATGCGCCAGTTCGGCCTCAAATCCCTGAAAACACAAATCAATTCCGAGCCCGTCAGCGTACTCACGGAAAATGCCGCGCACAGCATTCAGCTCGTCAGGTGTGTGGGGGGTGACGAAGCGGATGGATGGGTTTTTCACGGGCGGAGGTTACTCGGAGTAAGCGCTCAAGTTTATCGGTATTCTTCAACACGCACCCGGCCAGTCTGATCGTTCATGTAGGCCAACATGATGCAAAATCAGGATGGCGGTGCGACGGTGGCAGCCGATTCAGGTAGATTCCAAAACGGCTTGCCGAGGCTGGCGCGGCGGCGAATAAGAAACTTCGTTTCGTTTAACAGGAGAGGGTGTCCATGGATCGTCGCAAGTTTAATTCTCTCCC
>NZ_DHXT01000071.1:10330-15261 GCF_002413825.1 Rhodoferax sp. UBA5149 | reverse complement strand
AAGGTCAGGTCCATGCCGACGATGACGCCCTCGGAGTCGTCCGCCACCAGCACCAGTTGCTGCGTGCTTTCGAACACACCGCGGGCGTACATCACGTAGAGCAAAAAACTGCCCACCAGTGCCGTGATCAGGAGCAGCAGCAGGACGGCCTTGCGCTCGATATGGGCGATGGGGGCTGGCGACGGCGACGGGGATTCGGTTTGGGTTTGGGGTTCCATGCGGGGTGAGCGGGCTCAGATGTACTTGACCACCAGGGAAGCGGCCTCGATCAATAGTAGTACCAAAAACAGGCGCACCGCACCGGGTTGCACGGCGTCGGCGCTCGCGATCGGGCGCGCATCCAGATTGGCGGCCATCGGCACCACGGCCACCGCCAGACTGAAGAGAACGGTTTTCAGGGCAAAGCCCAGGGTGACTGCCAGATCGAACACATGGCCGACGGTGCGCGTGTAGCCCGGCAAGCCCCAGAGCGAAAAACCGTAGACCGTGAGGTAGGCCAGCACCAGCGCAATCACACTGCTGACCATGGCCAGCGTCAGCACCGAGAAGGCGCTGGCCATCACCCGTGGCACCAGCTCGTGGCGCAAGCGCTCGATGCTCAGGGGCGGTGTTGGACCCGCTTGGGCCGACCGGACGTTGTCGGCCCTGCGCGCGTTGAACGTCAGCCCGGCGCGCAATGCGACAAACAAGGCGGCCGACAGCGGGATGAGCTCCAGCACCAGCACGCGCACCACCATCTGCAGCGCGTATTGCGACAGGCCGTAGCTCTGGGCCGTGACGACCACGATGCGGATCAACACCAGGCTGAGCAGGGCGGCCATCGCCGTGAACCACGGCAACACCTGCCAGGTGCTGGCATAAATATGCTGGGACGTCGTGGCGCGGTTGGCCCGGTTGTAGGTCGAGGGCGACAGCGCCATCACCAGCACGATGGCGCCAAAGTGAAGCAGTTGCCACCAGCTGGCCGCGCCCCGCATGAAGGCACGGCCCCAGGCGCCGCTGTCAAGGTGGGGGGAAGAGCTGGGACGCATGGGCGGATGATAACGAGGTGCATCTTGTTCAAATGAGGAAGACACAGGATTGGCAAATCACTATACTGTATATTTGTACAGTTAAACACGCCATTGAGGGGGTGGTTTGCCATGGTGTCCCGTTCCTTGCCGGTTTCTTTTGCGCACCTCAGCGATGCCGTCTGGCGTGCCGATGCCTTGGGCTGCGCCGCCGCGGCCACCGTCGCCACGGGTCACCCCGCGCTGGACGCCCAGTTGCCCGGTGGTGGCTGGCCGGTGGGGGCGATCTGCGAAATTTTGCAGGCGCACAGTGGCCAGAACGAGTGGCGTCTGTTGTTGCCCGCTTTGACGCGTGCTGCTGCTGGTCCGGTGCTGCTGGTGGGCGCGCCCCATGTGCCGTTCGGGCCGGGGCTGGCGGCCCAGGGCTTTGATGCGCGGCGCTTGCTGTGGATCAGCACGACCGCGCCTGCCGCACGCCTGTGGGCGGCCGAGCAGGCGCTGCGCTGTACCGAGGTGGTGGCCGTGCTGGCCTGGTTGCCGCAGGTGCGGGCCGAGCAGCTGCGGCGCCTGCAAATTGCTGCCCAGGAGCACGGCAAGCTCTTGTTTGTGATGCGGCCGGCCCAGGCCCAAAACGAGTCGTCACCCGCCGTGCTGCGGCTGCTGGCATCGACGCCGCCTGACAGTGACGCGCTTCGGGTGCAGATCCTCAAACGGCGTGGCCCACCGCTGGAGCAGCCCTTGTCGCTGGCGGCCCGTCCGGCACGGCTGGCAGCCTTGCTGGCCACCCACGGTGGCCAGGCGGACGCGACACCGCAAGGGCTGGTGGTCCAACGTGGGCCGGCCCTGCATTTTTTACCAAGGTCGGGCGATGCACTGGATCGCACTGCAGCCGCTGCCTGAGCCGTCCCGGCCCGCGAACGACAGCACGCCGGGCGATGGCGCGCCGCCCGCGCTGGTGGACGCCTTGAGCGCCTTGGGCTGGTGGGCCTTGCAGTTCACGCCCAAGGTGGCGCGCCTCGAAGACGCGCTGCTGCTGGAGGTGTCGGCCAGCGAGCGCCTGTGGGGAGGGCGGCAGCCGCTGCTCCGCCAAATCTTTGAATCAAATAAGCTTGTAGCCCCCGTCAAATATGCACAAGGCGCTACGTCTTTAATAGCATTTGCGCGACTGCAGGCTGAGGGGTTGGTGCGTACATTGCCCGACGATCTGCCTCTGGTCGCACTGGTCGCGGCCCGGCCCCACCTGGCCACCCTGGCGCGCATTGGCTGCACCCAGTGGGGCCAGTTGCGCGCGTTGCCGCGCGGCGGGGTGGCGCGGCGCTTTGGCGCGCCCTTGCTGGAGGCGCTGGACCGGGCCTATGGCCTCCAGCCCGACCTGTATCCCTGGCTGGTGTTGCCGGACGTCTTTGAGGCCACGCTGGAGCTGGGCGCCCAGGTCGAGACCGCTCCGGCGCTGCTGTTTGGCGCGCGCCGCTTGTTCAATCAATTGCAGGTGTGGCTGCAGATGCGCCACAGTGGCGTGCTGGCGCTTGAGCTGATGTGGACCATGGATGCCCGGCGCGACACCGCCACCGAGGGCCAACTGGTGCTGCGCACCGCCGAGCCCACCGGCGACATGAGCCACTTGCAGCGCCTGCTGGGCGAACACCTGGCGCGCGTCACCTTGCCTGCCCCCGTGCTGTACCTGCGCTTGCGTACCCTGGAGACGCAACAACTCAGCGGCGAAACGGCCGCTTTGCTGCCCGACGAGCGGCCAAGGGGCGACAGCCTGCAGCAGCTGCTGGAACGTCTGAGTGCGCGATTGGGCCCGCAGCAAGTGTTGCAGCTGCAGGCCCGTGCCGACCACCGGCCGGAACGCATGCAGGTCTGGCAGCCGGCCTCAAGTGCTACACAATTAATAGCTGCTTGCGAAGACAAGACGGGGGCTAGAGGCCTGAAAGATATAAAACATCGAGAGAACCTCCAGGCAAGCGCGCTGTACCCGAGCTGGCTGTTGGCCTCGCCCCTCAAGCTGGCGCTGCGCGGCAACAGCCCGCTGTACCCGGGCCCGCTGACCTTGCTGGCCGGTCCGCAGCGGCTGGAGGCCGGTTGGTGGGTGGCAAGCGACTGCGCCTTGCGTGACTATTTTCTGGCGCGCAGCGAGCAGATGGGCTTGCTGTGGATTTACCGCGAACGGCTGGCCGGGCAGGGCGGGGCAGGGAGCAGGGCGGAGGGGGAAGCGGCGCGCGGGGCCGAGGCGGACACAGGGTGGTATTTGCATGGCCTGTTTGCCTGAAACCTCCTTGCCCGGCTCTGCCCCCGCGTATTGCGAGCTGCATTGCCTGAGCAACTTCAGCTTTCAGCGCGGCGCCTCGCACCCGGAAGAGTTGGTGGCGCGTGCGGCAGCGCTGGGCTACGCGGCGCTGGCCCTCACCGACGAGTGCTCGGTGGCCGGGGTGGTGCGCGCCCACACCGAGGCGAAGAAGCTGGGTTTGAAACTGCTGCTGGGGGCAGAGTTTGCATTCGACGATGGTTGCAGGTTCGTCGCCCTGGCCCATGACCTGACGGGCTGGGGCAATCTGTGCGAGTTCATCACGGCCGCGCGCTGCGCGGCCGCCAAAGGCTCTTACGAAGTGTCCAGGGAGCGCAGTGACTTTGCCTTGCTCAGCGCCTGCGAGATTTTGCTGATCCCTGCGCGTGCTATTACTTTCGAAGCGCTCTACGCTTATTGCACGTGGGCTAGAGGCCTATTTTACTCAAGACTGTGGTTGACCCTGGAGTTGCTGCAGGGTCTGGACGATGATCTGTGGCGGCACGCGCTGGCGCGCGTATCGGGGCTGGCCGGTGTGCCGCTGGTCGCCAGCGGCAACGTGCACATGCACGTGCGCTCGCGCAAGCCGCTGCAGGACGTGATCACCGCCGTGCGCTTGGGGGCTCCGGTGAGTGAGTGCGGCTTTGCACTGCAGGCCAACGCCGAAGCCCATTTGCGTTCGCGCCTGCGGCTGGGGAAGCTTTACCCGCCCGCGCTGCTGGCCAACACACTGATGGTGTCGGCGCGCTGCAACTTCAGTCTGGACGAGTTGCGCTACCAGTACCCGCTGGAGACCGTGCTGCCGGGCCTGACACCGGCACAAACCCTGCGCCAGTTCACGCAAGAGGGCGCGCGCACGCGTTACCCGCAAGGCCTGCCGGCGGCAGTGCACAAGCAGGTGGACTACGAGCTGGCGCTGATTGCAGACCTCCACTACGAGATGTATTTTTTGACCGTGCATGACATCGTGCGCTTTGCCCGCAGCCGACACATCTTGTGCCAGGGTCGCGGCTCGGCCGCCAATTCGGCGGTCTGTTACTGCCTGGGCGTGACCGAGGTCGATCCCGAGCATTCCAATCTGCTGTTCGAGCGCTTTATCAGCCGCGCCCGCAACGAGCCGCCCGACATCGACGTGGACTTTGAGCACGACCGGCGCGAAGAAGTCATCCAGTACATCTACGCCAAGTACGGTCGCGAGCGCGCCGCCATTGCCGCCACCGTGGTCACCTACCGTCCGCGCAGCGCTATCCGCGATGTCGGAAAGGCGCTGGGCGTGCCGGATGCCCTGATCGATCGTTTTGCCAAAGAGCATTTCTGGTTTGATGGCCACAGTGCCATGGCCGAACACCTGCTGCAAGCCGGACTGGACCCCGACGATGCGCAGGTGCGCCAATGGCTGGACTTGACGACCCAGTTGCTGGGTTTTCCGCGCCATTTGAGCCAGCACGTGGGCGGTTTTGTGTTAACGCAGGGCAAGCTCACACGGCTGGTGCCTGTGGAAAACGCCGCCATGCCGGATCGCTCCATCATCCAGTGGGACAAGGACGATCTGGACGCCATGGGCTTGCTCAAGGTCGATGTGCTGGCGTTGGGCATGCTCAGCGCCATCCGCCGCTGCCTCGATCTGGTCAGCC
>NZ_DHXT01000071.1:0-10078 GCF_002413825.1 Rhodoferax sp. UBA5149 | reverse complement strand
TGATTTGCCAGGCCGACACCGTGGGCGTGTTCCAGATCGAGAGCCGGGCTCAGATGTCGATGCTGCCGCGCCTGCAGCCGCGCTGCTTTTACGATCTGGTGATCGAGGTCGCCATCGTGCGCCCGGGGCCGATCCAGGGCGGCATGGTGCACCCTTATTTACGACGGCGCCAGGGTCTGGAAGCGGTGCTGTTCCCGCCCGCACTTCAGGAAGCACTGGGGCGCACCCTGGGCGTGCCGATTTTTCAGGAGCAGGTGATGCAGATTGCCATGATCGCGGCTGATTTCACCCCGGATGAAGCCGACGATCTGCGCCGCTCCATGGCGGCCTGGAAGCGCAAAGGCGGCGTGCACAAGTTTTATGACCGGCTGGTGGGGGGCATGGTCCACAACGGCTACCCCACAGAGTTTGCCGAGAACATCTTCAAGCAGATACAGGGCTTCGGTGAATATGGATTCCCGGAGAGTCACTCCGCCAGTTTTGCGCAGCTGGCCTATGTCAGCGCCTGGCTCAAGTGCCATGAGCCCGCCTCATTTCTTGCGGCCCTGCTCAATTCGCAGCCCATGGGTTTTTACCCGCCGTCGCAACTGGTGCAGGATGCTAAACGCCATGGCGTGGCGGTGCGCGCGGTGGATGTGACGCACAGCGCGTGGGACTGCACGCTGGAGCCGTCCGCCCCCTTTTGCGGCGACGTGCAACCCGCCGTGCGCCTGGGCCTGCGTCTGGTCTCAGGCCTGGCTCAAGCCGCCGCGCAACGCATCGTCGCCGCCCGTATCGCAAGCCCTTTCACCCGCACCGAAGACCTGGCCCTGCGCGCCGCACTGGACCAGAGCGATCTCAAAGCGCTGGCCGCGGCCGATGCGCTCTCTAGCCTGTCCGGCCACCGCCGCCAGCAGGTGTGGGACGCGGCCGCCTTGAAACCCGCACCGCCCCTGCTGCATAGCGTGCCGGTGGATGAAGAACGGTTGACGCTACCGGCTGCCAGTGAAGGCGAAGAAGTGGTCTTTGACTACGCCGCGCTTGGGCTCACTTTACGCCGCCACCCCTTGTCGCTGCTGCGTGAGCAGCTATCAAAAGAGAAGCTGCTGACAGCCGCCCAGCTGCGCGACCTGCCCAGCGGTCGGCTGGTGCGGGCCTGCGGTCTGGTCACCGCGCGCCAGCAACCCCCCACCGCCAAGGGCGTGCTGTTCATCACGCTGGAAGACGAAACCGGCACGGTCAATGTGATTGTGTGGAAGCGTCTGCGCGAGCGCCAGCGCACCGCCGCGCTCAAGTCACGCCTGCTGGCAGTCTATGGCGTGTGGCAGCGCGATGAAGAGAGTGGCGCTGAGGTGCGGCATCTGATTGCCGGCCACCTGAAAGACCTGACGCCCTTGCTGGGCGACCTGGCGACGCTGAGCCGGGAGTTTCACTGACCCGGCCGCCGAGTTAGCGTTCAGTTGCCCTGGCCGAGATTCATCAGCCTTTCAGCTTGCCATCCGCGGACAATATACCAAGCGCAACATACTTCGAGCCGACCCGCGCGTTGGCCGAACCATAGTCCACGGTGAAACCGCCCAGATCGAAGTTGCGCAGGGCGGACAATGACTGCCTCAGCTTGGCCCGGGTCACACCGCGGCCGGCGTGGGTGAGGGCTTCGGCCATGATGCGCGCGTTGATATAGCCTTCGAGGCTGCCCGGGTCGAACAGCGGCTGGTCGATGGCGCGCATCGCACTCTGGTAGTCCCTGATGACAAGGTGTTTTGCCTGGTACGCATCGGGAAAGACCATCGTGATGGCGATGCCTTGCGCTTTTCCGCCCAATTCCTTGACGCCTGCTTGTGTCAGCGAGGCACTCACCCCGGCGATCGGCATCATGGACGACGCTTGTTTGAGCTTGGCCACCAGGCCGGTGGTTGCCGCGCCCGCTGTCCCCAGCAGCACCGCCGAGGGTTTGGCGGCCAATACAGCCGCGACCACACTGTCGAGGTTCTTGCCATCGGTTGCCAGGGGAACCATGGCAACGGCCTTGACGCCGGACGCCGTGAGCGCCCGGGTTGCGTCTTGCGCCACTTCCTTGCCATAGGGATTGTCCAGGTAGACCATCGCCAGATCCCGTATGCCCATGGAAACCAGATTTTGAACCAGCCGGTTTATTTCATCGGTGTAACTGGCGCGAACATGGAAGACGTTGCGCAGCTCGATCTTTCTCAGGCTCGAGGCACCCGTCAGCGGGCCCAGATGGGGTGTACCTTCTGCCTCGATGATCGGGGATATCGCGGCGTTATTGGGGGTGCCCAGGCACCCCATCAGGGCAATGACGCCACTGTCGCCAATCAGTTTTTTGACATTTTCCACGCTGCGGGCCGGAATGTAGGCGTCATCCAGCACCGAAAACCGCAGTGGGCGGCCTTCGACGCCCCCTCGGGCATTGATCTGATGAAACCCAGCGTCCACACCCAGTTTCATGTTTTGGCCAAAACTCCCCAGCGGTCCCGTCATCGCCGCGGTGCAACCGATCGTCAAGACATCGGCCGTATTTCCGGTTTGTGCATAGGTGTTTGAAATCAGGGAGGGAAAAACCAAACCTGTGGCCAATACAGGCGAGGAAGCAAGAAAATTTCGGCGATTCATGAATTTATCCTGTAAAGGAATTGGTGGGGATCTGAGTTGCGGCGGATCAAAGCTGGAGGGTATTTTAGGTGTTTTGCTTTGGAAAGCCTTAAAAAAGTACGGTCGTACTAAAAAGTGCACGCTAAATGATCGTCTCCATCCCTCGCGCCCGCGGCTCAATCTGCTGGTTCCCGTTGCGTCCGCCGAACACCCGGTAGTGGCCCACACCGGTCTGGATAGCTTGGGTCTTCAGGCGTCCGATGGACGATGCGCGCTGGCCAAAATGGCGTCCAGCATTTTTTTGACGACCAAACCGGTTGGCAGAATAGAGCAATTCAGTTCAAGGTCGGGGTGCTCGGGGGCTTCGTACGGGCTATTCAAGCCGGTCAAGTTCGGCAGCAGTCCGCTGCGGGCTTTTTTGTAGAGCCCCTTGACGTCGCGCTGCTCACACACGTCCAGCGGCGTACTCACATACACCTCCAGGAAATTCTCCGAGCCGATCAGTTCCCTGGCCATCTCACGTTCCCGGCGGAACGGCGAGATGAAAGCCGTCATCACAATCAGTCCGGCGTCCATCATCAGCTTGGCGACCTCGGCAATACGGCGGATGTTTTCCACGCGGTCGGCATCGGTAAAGCCGAGGTCCTTGTTCAGGCCCTGGCGCACGTTGTCGCCATCCAGAACATAGGTGCGCAGGCCTTGCGCATGGAGCTCGATTTCCAGCGCGTTGGCAATGGTGGATTTGCCGGAGCCCGACAGCCCGGTGAACCAGATGACCCGGCCTGGGTGTCCATTGAGCCTTTCACGGGCAGCTCTTGTAACCGATAGCGCCTGCTTGTGTACGTTGTGCGCCCGTCGCAGACTGTGGCGAATCATGCCGGCGGCGACGGTGGCATGGCTGAAACGATCAACCAGAATGAAGCTGCCCAGTGTCCTGGAGTTTTGGTAGCTGTCAAACACCAGCGGCTTGCTGGTGGCGAAGTTGCAAACGCTGATGTCGTTGAGCGCCAGATGTTTGCTGGCCTCGTGCGCCAGGGTGTTGATATCCACACGGTGCTTGATGCTGGTCACCGAGGCCGCTGCCCACTGCGTGGCCAGCTTGATGTCGTAACTGCGGCCGATGAGTCCGGCCTCTTCGTTCATCCAGACCAGCGTGGCTTCAAACTGGTCGGTGGTTTCCAGCGGGCGCTGGCCAAGAGACAGCACATCGCCGCGCGAGGCATCGATCTCCTGGCTCAGTCGCAGGGTCACGGCATCGCCCGCGACCGCTTCGGTGAGCAGGCCGTCCAACGTGACGATCTCGGCTACCGTCGCGGTTTGTCCGGAGCTTGTCACGCGAATTTCATCGCCCACCTTGACGCTGCCTTGCGCCACACCGCCGCTCAAGCCGCGAAAGGATGAATCGGGTCGATTGATCCACTGGACCGGAAAAACAAATGGGTCTGAACCGGGCGGATTGAGCTTGACGCTTTCCAGGAAACCCATCAAGGTGGGGCCTGCATACCAGGGGGTGTTGGTCGAGGCTTGGGTGATGTTGTCACCCTTGAGCGCACTGAGCGGGATGGCGGTGACGCTTTCGAAGCCGAGGGTCTGCGCGAACTGCTGGAAGGATTGCTGGATACGGTGAAAGTCGGCGGCGGCGAAGCCGATCAGGTCCATCTTGTTGACCGCCAGCACCACGTGGCGAATGCCCATGAGCGACACCAGGTAGGCATGGCGGCGGGTTTGCGTCAGGAGGCCGTGGCGGGCATCGACCAGCAGTACCGCAGCCGAGGCCGTTGATGCGCCGGTGACCATGTTGCGCGTGTATTGCTCATGGCCGGGCGTGTCCGCGACGATGAACTTGCGCTTGTTGGTGGCGAAAAAGCGATAAGCCACATCGATGGTGATACCCTGCTCGCGCTCGGCGGCAAGGCCATCCATCGCCAGGGCGAAGTCGATCTCATCACCTTGCGTGCCGTATTTTCTTGACTCGGTTTTGAGGGCTTCGATCTGGTCGTCGAACAGCTGCTGTGATTCCCATAGCAACCGACCGATCAGGGTGCTTTTGCCATCGTCCACGCTGCCGCAGGTGATGAAGCGCAACAGGTCCTGGCTTTGTTGCTGCGCCAGAAATTCGTCAAAAGTCGAGGGCCGCATGACCATCGGACTTGCAGCCGCGGGATGCGCGGCGGTGGCGGCGTTGGCTTGGCGTGCCATCAGAAATAGCCCTCCTGCTTTTTCTTTTCCATGCTGGCGGCGGCATCCGCATCAATGGCGCGGCCCTGGCGCTCGGAGCTGCGCGCGTGGATCAGTTCCAGAATGATGTCCGCCACGGTTTCGGCGCTCGACGCCACGGCGCCGGTGAGCGGGTAACAACCGAGGGTGCGAAACCGTACTTTTTTGGCCTGGATCTCCTCGCCCGGCAGCATGCGCATGCGGGCATCGTCGACCATGAGGATCATGCCGTCACGCACCAGCACCGGGCGTTCCTTGGCGAAGTACAGCGGCACCACCGGGATGTTTTCCTGGTGGATGTATTGCCAGATATCGAGTTCCGTCCAGTTGGACAGCGGGAAGACACGAATGCTTTCGCCTTTGCTTTTACGCGTGTTGTAGAGGTTCCAGAGCTCGGGGCGCTGGTTCTTGGGGTCCCAGCGGTGGGTGGCGGTGCGGAAGGAAAAAATGCGTTCCTTGGCGCGGGATTTCTCTTCGTCACGCCGCGCGCCGCCAAAGACCACATCGAATTGGTATTGGTCCAGCGCCTGCTTGAGACCTTCCGTCTTCGTGATATCCGTGTGCAGCGCCGAGCCGTGATCGAAGGGGTTGATGTCTTTCGCAATGGCTTGCGGATTGATGTGGACCAACAAGTCCATGTTGCTCTCGCGCACCATGTGGTCGCGAAACAGGTACATCTCCTGAAACTTCCAGCGCGTGTCCACATGCAGCAGCGGAAATGGCGGCGGCGCGGGATAGAACGCCTTGCGCGCCAACTGCAGCATGACCGAGCTGTCTTTGCCGGCTGAATAAAGCATGACCGGCTTGTCTGCTTCGGCCACCGCTTCGCGCATGATGTGAATGCTTTCGGCTTCCAGGCGTTTCAGATGGGGGCTGCTGGTTCGCGTTGGGCCAGGCGAACGCTGCTGGTGTTCGAGATCGAGTGTGGCTGGGTAGCTCAGCTGGCCCACGCTGACTTGCGCGGGCGCGGGCGCTTGGCGGCACAGGCCTACCAGACGGCCATGCGGGAAGATGGTGATATTTTTGCCGACGTGCGCTTGCAGATTTCGCAAGGCCGTTGCGATGCCCTGCGCGGTGGCCACCGTCTCGTCAATTGGCAGCCAATAGCGGGCACCCCGGGCATCGTTGGCATGAAGGCAATCTTTTCCATCGGGCAAATTAAAAAGTTGAGCAAACAGCACCAGCTTGCGTTTGCCGCGCGCCTGTTCGATTTCCCAGTTCAGTAGCACCGGGACGGGTTGTCGACCAAGCAGGTCTGCCAGTGTGTCAGGCGTCAAGGCGGACGGAAGAATGGCCAGTTCGTGCAGCCGACGCTCAGCGGTGCGCTTGGTGTCAGCCTGACCGATGCGGCTCAGATGCTGGAAGGCGAGCTCGGTATCCCATACCCGCGGCGCGTCCAGTCCAAGGAGATCAAGGTTTGACATGGCGGGGTTTGGATTGTCGCAATTTGTTTGGTGATCAATTTAATGTACAAATTGATACTTCGCAATAGGATTGAATCCGAATATGTGACCATAAAGCCTTAATGCGACAAATTTACATCACTTCAACGCTGGCGACCCAGGTGCTTGCAATTGCCCGTGAGGCTGGCGATGCCGTCATGCGGATTTATAACGCGATGTGCAGCGGCGGCGCCGGTGCCCAAGGGGTTTTGGTGGCCTACAAAGCCGATGAAAGTCCCCTCACCCAAGCGGACCTGGTGGCGCACCAGCTCATTGCACAAAGGCTGGCGGTCTTGGCACCCGATATTCCAGTGGTTTCAGAAGAGGATTCGCAGTCCCTGATGTACCGCTTGCAAAAGGGCGAATTCTGGCTGGTTGACCCACTGGACGGCACCAAGGAATTCCTGGCGCAAAACGGCGAGTTCACGGTGAACATTGCGTTGGTCAGGGACGGCAACGCGGTGTTGGGCGTGGTGGTGGCACCAGCACTCGGGCAAGCCTATTGGGGCGGGGTTGGTTTGGGGGCTTTCCGTCAAACGCAGGGTCTAGTGGAGCCGATTCGGGTGGCAACGCCGGGCGAGGCCGAGCGGCCCACGCGCGTCGTCGCCAGCAAAAGTCACATGAACGCCGAGACCATTGAGTTCATTGGCCAGCTGGGTGCCCATGAACTGGTGCAGGCCGGCAGTTCCTTGAAGTTTTGTCGCGTGGCTGAGGGGGCTGCGGATGTTTATCCGCGTCTCGGGCCTACGTGTGAGTGGGACACCGCCGCCGCCCAGGCGATCGTTGAGGCGGCCGGAGGCCATGTATCCAAGCTGGATGGCACACCTTTGCGCTACGGTAAGCCGGATGTCCTCAATCCGCATTTTGTCGCGTCCAGCGCGCCACTGCCTGATTGGCTTAAGCTGTGATGAAGGACGTGAATATGATCAATTTCGCACCGCGCGGCTATGCCGGCGTCACGGTCCGCCATACAGCGGCGGCGCTTCCCGTGGCGAGCCTGTTGGAGCGGGCCCAAGCCGCTGTCAAAGCCCACAACCACGCGCAAGCGGTTCAATGGTTTGAGAAAGCGCTAGGAGAAAATCCCGAGGATGCGCAGGCCAAGGTCGGGTTGGGGCAGTCTTTGTGCAACGTTGGGCGGCGTGACGAAGGTACTGCCTGTTTGCGGCAAGTTGGGCAGCATTTTTTGCAGGTGGCGCGCCAGAGTGGGGACATCAGCCAGTTACTTGATCTCACTGCGCAACTGCAACACTGGAGCGATTTCCCGGGCGCCCTCGACTTGGGCAAGCAGGCGGTCCAGATCAATGACACCGACGTTCGGGGCTTCCAGCTTCTGACCTTGACGTATTCCCAGTTGAACAAGACGAGCGACGCCCTGGCTGCCGGTCAGCGAGCGTTGGAGCTGGACCCGGAAAACAGCATGATGCATATTCTTCAGGGAAGTCTGGAGGCCGACGCGGGGCTGAACGCTGCCGCCAAGCTGCGCTTGGAAGATGTACTGACCTACGAACTGACGGCCAGGGAGGAATTTCGTGCCCACAAGGAGCTGGCACGCGTTCTCGACAAGTTGGGCGAATATGACCAGGTATTTCCCCATCTGCATGCCTCTGCCGGTTTTTCGAGCTCACTGCCAGAAATCAGTCGGCAAAACACGGCGTTCGTTCCGTCCATGCTCAAGGCCAACAAGCTCGGTTTTGATCGGGAACTGTTAAGCCGTTGGTCCGGTACTGCCTTCCCGCAGGAACTCCCGGCACCGACTTTCCTGGTCGGCTTCATGCGTTCCGGGACGACCTTGACTCAGGAGGTGCTGGATGCCCATCCTGGTGTATTCGTCGCCGACGAGGCGGATTTCATCTGGGCCGTGCACCGCGAACTGCACCAGATGGACAAGTCCAAGGGCGGCACGGCGGAGAAGCTGGGGCGGTTGGACTTGGCCGGTGTCATCCATTTGCGTGAGTTTTACTGGAACAGGGTGCGTCAGCGCTTTGGCGATAGCATCGGCGACCGATTGCTCGTGGACAAATTCACCATGAACACCATCGATCTGGGGCTGATCAATTTCATTTTTCCGGATGCCAAGGTGGTCTTCGTCATGCGCGATCCGCGTGATGTTTGTGTCAGCTGCTTCATGCAGCTCATGGTGCCATCACCCACCACGGTTCATTTGCTGACCTGGCAGGGAACGGCGGAGTTCTACGCCATGGTCATGGATTGGTGGATGTACATCAGGCAGCAAATGACGCTCGGCTTTATTGAATTTCGTTATGAGGATGCCGTCACGCAATTCGAGCCTACTTTTCGCAAGGTCTTCGATTTTCTTGGGCTCTCCTGGGATGCCGGTGTGGCGGATTTCCATAAGCGCGCTGCGGGGAAATTCATCGCCACTCCCAGCCGTACCCAAGTCACCCAGCCGTTGTACGCATCATCGGTGACGCGGTGGCGGCATTTCGAATCAGAGTTCGCGCCAGTTGCTGACTTGCTAGAACCGTTTGTCCGAGCCTTTCACTACGAACCCCCTTGAAAGAACCGATAGCGCATAGACAAACCTGCAACCCCATTGTTTAAGCGTAACCGAACTGTTCAATAAAGGGTTGCAATACCGGCATCACGTCGACCAGCTGCTTTTCGTATCGCGTCCAGCGGTATTTCGAATGCTGATAAATCGGTTGAACGACCTGGTGATAACTGGGCGTATTGATGATGCCGCGCTGCTGCGCATGTTGGGTGTGCTCCAGCACCGTGTCGCTCCATCCCACCCCAAGAAATTCCAGGAGCGCGCGCGTTTCTGGTTCAAAATTCGTAACTAAGTCCTCGTAACGAATGCGCTGCCAGTGCAGCGGGAGGCGTTCTGCATATTCGCGCCAAGCGACCATGACGCGGGTGTAGATTTCGGCGACGCGCTCAAGAGAAACAAACCCAACCATGGCATCGTTGATGCCGAAGTTTTGCATCAGGCAGCTCAATGTCACGTCACAGGGATGCCGAATGGCCAGAATAAATCGCGCCTTGGGAAAGACCCGCCAGAGAAGCGGTACGTAAACGATATTGAGCGGCAGTTTGTCCACCAGCAGGGTGCCGGGTTGGCGCACCACATGATGTGCGACTTCCTCCCAATATATCCTGCGCAGTTCGGTGATCTGATCGCCAGATAAATCCGCCAACGCATCGGTTCCGTTTCCGGTCATCTCGAGAAATGCCCGCTCCATAACTTCGACCATGGGTTTTTCGTCCAGAGTCTGCAAGCGTGGGTGGCTATCAAGTACCTGTTCCAGCAGGGTGGTGCCAGAGCGTGGGAAGCCGATCAGGAAAACTGGTGTTTCATCGTGCGATGGTGGCGCTACCTGTGAGGAAGCCACCAAGCGATCGGTCAACCAGGCGCGAGCGGTATCGCATCTGGCCAGAAATCGGGCGCCACTGCTCCCATCTGGATCTGTGGACAAGGCCATTCGGCGCTTGCCTTCAATCAGATGGGGTAAAACTTTGTTCGTATTCCCCAAGCGGTCGTGGAGCTGCCCGAGCAGAAGGTGGATATCCATACCGAGATTCTGGGGCATGGGTTGGTCAAGCACCGCCTCAAGCCTGGCCGCAGCCTCGGCATGACGGCCCATCCGTCGGTCCAGCCGAGCCGCTGCCAGATTGAGAATCGGGCTGCTGGGCATCTGCGCCAAGCCGCGCGCAATGTTTTCTTCGGCCTCCTCCAGGCGACCTTCCTTTTCCAGCAGTTCGCCCCGCTTTGCCAGCACGTACAGGGAGTCAGGCCGCAAGTCCAGGGCTTGGTGGTAAAGGTCAAATGCCTCCTTTACGCGTCCCTGCTTCTCCTGCAGTCGCGC
>NZ_DHXT01000070.1:26179-26418 GCF_002413825.1 Rhodoferax sp. UBA5149 | reverse complement strand
TTTGTCGGCTTCGACCGTTCGCGTGACAAGGGCACACCGAACACCATGGGCGAAATCTGGGCGATCTACGCCGCCACGTCGCACTGGGGCAAAGGCGTTGGCCTGGCGCTGTGGGACGCCGCCCGCGAAGGTCTGCTGGAAGAGGGGTGCAACAACGTGACGCTGTGGGTGCCGCTGGGCAACGAGCGCGCCTTGCGCTTTCACGAACTGGCGGGCTTCAAACGTGAGATGACCAGCAT
>NZ_DHXT01000070.1:18848-25937 GCF_002413825.1 Rhodoferax sp. UBA5149 | reverse complement strand
GCGCTGCCAATGGAATAGCCGGCCCCGAAAGAGCAGATCACGCCCACTTCACCGGGCTTGATGTCATCGTGGTGGCGATGAAAAGCGATGATCGAGCCGGCCGAGGCGGTGTTGGCAAACTCATCCAGAATCACCGGTGCGTCGTCTGGCGTGGCGTCGCGCCCCAGCAGTTTTCGGCCAATCAGCTGGTTCATGGCCAGATTGGCCTGATGCAGCCAGAAGCGCCGTACCCCGGTGGGCACCAGCCCATGTTCGGCCAGATGCTTGGTCATGTGTTCGGCCGCCATCGGGCACACTTCCTTGAAGACTTTGCGCCCTTCCTGGTAAAAAAGCTGATCCCGGTCTTCCGGGTTGCGGTCTTCGCTGCGCGACATATAGCCGGCGTTGTTGCGTATGCTGTTGGAGAAGGTGGTCAGCAGGCGTGTGCCAAGGACTTCAAACGCGCCGGCGGGGGCGTTCTCAAGCCGCTCAATCAGGATGGCGGTACAGACGTCACCAAAGATGAAATGGCAATCCCGGTCTTTCCAGGCCAGATGGGGCGAGGTGATTTCCGGATCCACCACCAGGATGGCCCGGGCCGAGCCGGTTTTAATGGCGTTGACCGCCATTTCAATGGCGAAGGTGGCCGATGAACAGGCCACATTCATGTCGAAGCCGAAGCCCTTGATGCCCAACGCGGTCTGAATTTCCACCGCCATGGCAGGGTAGGCCCGTTGCAAATTGGCGCAAGCGCAAATCACGCCGTCAATATCCTCGGGCTGCTTGCCGGCGCGTGTCAGCGCATCCCGCGCTGCCGCCACACCAATTTCAGCCATCAGCGAGATTTCGGTATCTGGTCTGGCCTTCAGGCGCGGACGCATGCGCTGGGGGTCCAGCACGCCGGATTTTTCCATCACATAGCGGCGCTTGATCCCCGAGGCTTTCTCGATGAACTCGACGCTTGAGGGGGGGATGGGCTGGCGCGTGCCCGCCGCAATGTCGGCGGCGTGCGCGGCGTTTTCTATTTCAGCGAAGCGGTTGAAGGCGGTCACCAGCTCCGCGTTGGTGATGACGTCAGGCGGAATGTAGAGTCCGGTGCTACTGATGGCGACACGATGCATAACGGTGGTCCCGAAAAAGTTCTATGTTGGAAGTGCCCAACAAACCGTGATTATCAGGCTTTGGCCCATACCACCGGTTTGCCTTGACTGAGCCAGCCCTCGTACTGGCTGGCGTACGCCTCTTCAATACGCGGGCGCTTGACCTTGAGGGTGGGGGTGACCAGGCCGTTTTCTGGCGTCCAGGGCGTCGTGATGACAGCCAGGCAATCCAGCTTTTCGTGAGGTTCGAGCCGCGCATTGATGGTCTTGAGATGCTGCGTGAGTGACTCGGTCAGGGCCACCTTGCTTTCCTTGGCGGCGCTTCTTGCAACTGCTTCTGGCGACAGAATGACCAGACCCAAAGGTTGCACCAAGTTGACGCCCGTTACCAGACACGCCTCGATGTCGGGGTGCATGACAAGCAGATCTTCCAGAGGGGCCGGGGCCACGTATTTGCCTTTGCTGGTCTTGAAGATGTCCTTGACACGGCCCGTGATGCTCAGATAGCCCTCGCTGTCGATTTTTCCCTTGTCACCGGTGCGCAGCCAACCATCGGTCGGCATGGGCGCCGCGCCTCCCGCGGCAATGCGGCATTGATCCAGCCCCAGGCCCCTGAGGATTTTTCGTCGCACCAGCCAGCCGATGACGGGCAGACCCAGCAATTTCTTGAGTTTTTCCGCGGGAATTTTGGCGTGGATACCCTGCGATGCCCCACGCCATGGCATTCCCCGTGTGCACCACGCCCTTGGGCTTTGCGGTCGTGCCGGAGGTATAGATGATGGTGCATATGGATTCTCCGTCGGGGCTTGGTGACCCCTGCAGCGGCGGGGTTTGGGCGATCAGGTCGTTCCACAGCGTGGCCTTGATCGCGGTGGGTGCCAGTGGCAAGGCAATCAAGGGTAGGCCGGGTGCCACGCCGGTCTGCAAATTGGAAATATCGTCCATTTTCCCAATAAAACAGGCACGTGCTTCGCTGTGCTTCAGGATATAGGCAAGGGCTTCGCCATTGAAGGTGGGATAGCGGGGAACCGATACGTGACCTGCCATCAGAATGGCCAGGTCCGCCAGAATCCAGTGCGCGCTGTTTTTACCGATGATGGCCACCCGACTGCCCGCTGGCCAGCCCTGCGCCTGCAGCCAGTCGGCGATGCGGCGATGCGGCGAACCTGGTCGGCGGCCTGAATCCAGGTGATGTCCTGCACGGCGCCGCCGCCGATAGGCTGGGTGAGGAAAATTTGGTTGCCGCGTTCGCGCTCCCAGCGGTGTAGGCATTGCAGCGGCAGGTCGCCAAGGGATACCGTGATGGGAGTGGTCATTGTTGTTTCTAGTGAAATGGGAACTTGATTCTTGATGGGAAGCCTGGAGCCGGCAATTGTGTTGACCCTAGGTGACGTGAAGACTTGAACCCTGCATAGCGGCGACAATCTTCCCTTTGCGCATTGCACCCAACCCAGAAAGTTTTGACCCATGGCCAGTAGTCTGCTTGCACTGATTGACGATATTGCCAGCGTGCTGGACGACGTGGCCTTGTTGACCAAGGTGGCCGCGAAGAAAACTGCGGGTGTGCTCGGTGATGATCTCGCCCTCAATGCGCAGCAGGTCGCTGGCGTCAACGCGGACCGCGAGTTGCCGGTGGTCTGGGCCGTGTGCAAGGGCTCGTTTGTCAACAAGGCCATTTTGGTGCCCGCGGCAATCGCCATCAGCGCGCTTGCCCCCTGGGCGGTGACCCCGCTTCTGATGATCGGTGGGGCTTTTCTGTGCTTTGAAGGTTTTGAGAAACTGGCCCACAAGTTCTTGCACAGCGGGGCCGAAGACGCGGTTCACCACGCCCAACTGGTGCAGGCGCTGGCTGACCCGTCCATCGACCTGGTGGCGCTGGAGAAAGAAAAAATCAAGGGGGCGGTACGCACCGATTTCATCCTGTCGGCCGAGATCATCGCCATCACACTGGGCACCGTACAGACAAGCCCGCTCGCCACCCAAGTGGCCGTGCTGAGTGGCATCGCCGTGGTGATGACGGCGGGTGTCTATGGTCTGGTGGCCTGCATTGTCAAGCTTGACGATGGGGGACTCTATCTCAGTCAAAGGGCCGGCACCAGCGCGGCGGTGCGCCTGCAGCGCAGCGCGGGGCGCGGCGTTCTCAACGCTGCGCCCTACCTCATGAAGGGACTGTCGGTGGCCGGAACTGCTGCCATGTTTCTGGTGGGGGGCGGCATTGTGACGCACGGCATTCCAGGTGCACATAGCCTGATCGAGCACCTGAGCCTGAGCGCGGGCATGTTGTCGGTGGTTTCTTCGGGGCTGGATGCCGTTGCCGGTATCCTGACGGGCGCCATAGTGCTGGCGGGTGTCACCGGGGTCAAACGGCTGAGGCAACGTTTGTTTGAGTAATTTTTTCCTCCAGCCCTCATGGAATATGCGCGGACAGCTATGCAAAATATAGCAAGCCGGATACACTGAAGCGCATGGCTGATATTTTTTCCCTGGCGCGATACGAGTTCGTCTGGACCCGGCGGAAGGAAGTTTGATCATGAAAATGCTGAGACTGCCGCGCTCGAAAGTCCAGATTGGCTCTCCCTTGCCATGGAACGTGCGTGATGACCAAGGCTTGCTTATGCTGTCCAGGGGGCATGTCATCGAGAGCGCGCATCAGCTTGAACTTTTACTCCAGCGCGGTGCCTTTGTGGACCCCGAGGAAGTCAAGGCGCTGGCACGGGAGGCTCAGCCGGCGCAGCCCAAGGCCTTTGTGGCGCCACCGAATCTGTTTGGCCTGTGGGACCAGACCACGGTTGAGTTGCAAAAGCTGCTGACCCATGTGGGGCAAGAGCCCGATTTCGTCGGCCGGATGGAGCAGTTTGCGCGTCACATTCTGGAGCTGGTCGACGACAACGTTGACATTGGCCTTTATCGCATCGTTCGGCAGGACAACGCCAAGAATTTTTACTACGGCTATACCCATTCGGTGCACACCGCCACGCTTTGCATTTTGATGTCCCGTCATCTTCAATGGCCCAAGGAGCGCATGATGAGTCTGGTGAAGGCCGCGCTCACCATGAACATGACGATTCTCGACTTGCAGGGGCAAATGGCCGGGCAGGATGTTCCGATGAAAGACAAACAGCGGGTGGCCCTGCACAATCATCCGGCCCAGTCCGTTGAGCTGCTGGAGAAGGCTGGCGTGACCGATGCCGACTGGCTGGCCGCCATTGCGCAACATCATGAACGATCGGATGGAAGCGGCTATCCGCTCGGGTGTACCGATATCGGCGAGATGGCGGCCGCCTTGCGGGTAGCCGATGTATTCATGGCAAAAATAAGTCCTCGGACCTTGCGGCCAGCGCTGTCGCCGCAGGAGGCGGTCCGGGAGCTTTATCGCGAGGACAAAGGCGGGCCGATATCGACCGCCATCATCAAGGAATTCGGAATTTATCCGCCCGGTGATTTCGTCAGACTCGCCTCCGGCGAGCTGGGCCTGGTGGTTCAACGCACGGATAACGCGCGTGCGCCGATCGTGGCCTCCATCACGGACACGGCCGGGCATCCCGTCGCACGGACCCTGCGTCATGACACCGGGCAAGCCGACTTTGCGATTGTGGCCAACGTGACTGACAAAGCGATGCTCTCCCGTTTGCCGCCCGAGCGCTTGTACGGCTTCTCTTCAGCACCGCCTGCACCGCCGCACTGAACGACGAACTGCGCAGGCCGCTGGTCGATGCAGCCGGATCAGGCCTCGCCGCCAAAGCGCTTGGTCAGGTTGGCGATGTACTGCTCGACCAATTTTTCGAACTCCGCCTCCACCACCGGTGCCACCACCATCTTCATCAGACCGGGCAGGGGAATGGTGAGTTCACCGTTGATCTGCAGCACGATATGAGTGGATTTTTTTTTGTCCGTGATCTTCCAGCTGCCGGACACCAGCGCATTGCCTTCGCCCTTGACGGGCGTCCAAACGACCGTGCCCTTGGCTTTGTTGGACATGTATTTTGATGCGTAGACGGTTTGCAGGCTGATCTGGGCGATGCCGATTTTTGCCATTTCCCAGCGATAGGCATTCCCCCCAAGGTCGACCAGTTTGTCGACCTTGGGAAAGTGGCTGGCCGAGGTCGGTACATCAGAAAGAACGTCGAAGACGTCTGTGGCACTGGCTTTGACTTCAAACTCGTAGCCAAGATCGATATTCACATTGATGGTCATGGAAAGCTCGCTGATTGGTTGATGGGTCGCCCAGAGCAATGGTACACGGCTGAAATCAAGCCGTGTACCATTGGTCGTGATGAAAGTTGATCCTGCCATTGTTCAGATTTTTGCCGAAAACGTTCGAGCCGAAGTGCTCGTACGTCCGACTGCCATCAAGCTTGATCCAGCCATCATTCAAAAAATCAAGGAAAAGGTGCCGATTTTCAGCGGCATGACGCCTGACTGCCTGATGCGCACACTCGCCGTGGCCGAATATTTTCCGATCAAGGCCGGTGAGGTGGTGTTCAACGAACGCGATATTGGAGATTCCTTTTTCGTCCTGATCGCCGGTGAGGTGATCGTTGAAAAGAGCCGAAACGGCAAAGTGATTGAGCTGGCCCGGCTCAACGCGGGCAGTTGCTTTGGCGAGATGGCCTTGGTAGGCAACCACCTGCGATCCGCGACGGTGCGCGCGACGCGCGACGCCGTGACCATGCGTTTCTATCGGGAGCTCGTCGATGCGAACCCGGAAAGCGCGCATATCATCTACCGCAATATTGCACGCATCCTCGCCAGTCGTCTGGACGAATCCAGCGTGATGCTGGCCGATCTGGTGGGGCGGAATTTGGTGACTTAGGACAACATCCGGTCTTTTGCAATGAAATACTTGCGCGCGTAGGCGACCAGTTGGGCGTCAGTCGGGTGGTCTACGGTTTCGACGCCGACAATTTTGTCCACCATGTCGTGGTCGTGTGCGTGGATATGCTTGATAAGCTGCAATTTCGCCTGAGCCGGGCCCACCACCAGAATCTCTTGGGCACCCATCAGGGCCTCGGCGACGGCGTGATAATAGCTACTGTCTTCGGCCTGGCGTCCGGCACCCAGGGTGCCACGCCTGGAGTGCAAATGGACATGGGGTGTGGCTGGGTGAACCACTGATTTCTCCACATCGTCCGGACTGATGTGCATCACATGGGCTTCAGAATGATCGAGCCAGACAATGGCGTGATAGTGCGACATGTGTTTTCCTTTTTTGATTGATAAAGCATCAGCTTATGCCCTTATGCGAATCAAATGTTGTTGAAAGTCAAGATTGTCTGATTTCCACCGGTCGTCGTTTCCCTTTTGGCCATGACGCTTCTTCTGGCGCCCATGGAGGGCTTGCTGGACTTTGTGCTGCGTGACATCCTGACCCGGGTCGGCGGAGTGGATCGTTGCGTTTCGGAGTTCATTCGCGTGACCAATACCTTGTTGCCGGATCGGGCCTTCATTCGCGTGGTACCTGAGTTGCTGAACGGCGGGCGGACTTTCGCAGGCGTACCCGTGCGAGCGCAGCTGCTGGGCTCGGACCCGGTTTGTCTGGCGGAAAATGCCGCCTGTCTGGCAGCTCTAGGACCCGACGGCATCGACCTCAATTTTGGTTGCCCGGCCAAGGTCGTGAACCGTCATGGCGGCGGAGCGGCCTTGCTCGACGAGCCCGAACTACTTTTTGCCATCGTGGCGGCGGTTCGCCGCGCCGTGCCGGCCCACATGCCGGTCTCAGCCAAGATGCGCCTGGGGGTGCATGACGATGCGCGTGCGGTGGAGTGCGCGCTGGCCATAGAAGGCGGTGGCGCCAACGAGCTGGTGGTGCACGCCCGGACCAAGGCGGACGCGTACCGCCCCCCTGCTTACTGGGAGCGCATCGCGGACATTCGCGCCGCCGTGCGGATCCCGGTAGTGGCCAATGGCGAGATATGGAATGTGCAAGACGCCTTGCGTTGCCGCGCGCTGTCGGGCTGTGATAGCTTGATGCTGGGCCGCGGCATGGTCACCGACCCGGGGCTGGCGCTGG
>NZ_DHXT01000070.1:17297-18672 GCF_002413825.1 Rhodoferax sp. UBA5149 | reverse complement strand
CATTCCCTGCTTCGCCGTCGCGCAGGACCGGGCCGATGCACGCTGATGTGAGCTGGCAGACGCTGTTGCCACTTATCGCCGATTTCTGGCATCTGGTGTGCGCGCGGCTGGAGCGCCGCCAGCGAGCCGGGCGACTCAAGCAGTGGCTCAACTTTTTGCGCCGTCGTTACCCGGAGGCCGAATTGGCCTATATGGCGCTGCGCGCCATCAGCGACCCGGCGGCTATTGACCAGTGGCTGGCGGTGCAGCGAAATCAGTCAAACAGCCCGTCAAATCCAGTCATGGGCTCAAAGCGTTTGTTGCGGTAGACCAGGCGGGTCGGCCCCGGCAGCGCCTGCGCGCGGACCGAATGGCGCTCGTCACCGGGGTAACAGATGGCCCGCGCGCCTTCATGTTCGAACGGCTCGGGCTCAATCGTGGGGGGCAGGCGACTGCGTGCCGCCTGCAGCACGCTTTGCACGCTGGCATGACGCGCCAAGTGGGCCAGGCTCATGATTTGCGGCGGCGCGAGCTCAATCTGACCCTGCCAGTATTGCGCCAGCGCGGTGCGGGGTTGGAGCCAGACGCTTGCGGTGGTTTCATGGTTGTCATGGCGGGCAATCTGGTTCGATGGCACCGCCGATACAAAGAAGCGGGTGTCAAAGCGTTTGTTTGTCAGCGACGGCATCCTCGGTGTGATCCAGCGTGACCAGGGCAGCACGCTGCTGGTCTGCAGGCGCAAGCCCATGTGTGACAGCACGGCATCGAACGCATGGCCCGTGCGCAGGAGCGCGGTGGCCTGCGCGGCGTGCTCGGCAGAGGCACCTTGCGCAAACAGAATGCCCGATTCTTCGAAAGCCTCCCGCAGTGCCGCCACGTAGAGGCTGGCAGCAGTCAGCGGGGCGATATCAGGTTCGTTCAAAGCCGCGTGCAGTGCCTGCAGAGGCTGGTCCATGTGCGCCTTCATGTCCAGCTGGGCGTCAGACGGATCGACCTTGCCGCCGGGAAACACATAGGCCCCGCCCAGCACATCGGACAGGCCATGGCGCTTGAGCAAAAAGACTTCCAGGCCCTCGTCGGCATCGCGCAGCATCACCACGGTGGCGGCCGGGCGTGGCGGCGTGGTGATGACTTCAGAATTCAGTTCCATGATCAGCTTTCAGTGGGGCTCTGCACAGTGAATTAAAGTACAGGGTTGGTCGACGCAGACTATCAGAGTCCGCGCCTTCAATTTGTCTCCCACATTTCAGGAATAAACCATGACTATTGATTTCAAAGGCCGTGTGGCCATCGTGACCGGCGCCGGCGGCGGACTGGGTCGTCAACACGCCCTGGCGCTGGCAGCGCGTGGCGCCCGCGTGCTGGTGAACGATCTGGGCGGCGCGCGGGACGGCTC
>NZ_DHXT01000070.1:9618-17045 GCF_002413825.1 Rhodoferax sp. UBA5149 | reverse complement strand
GACTTTGCCGCAGTGCAGGCCATGGTGCAGCAAGCGGTGGACGCTTGGGGCCGCGTTGACATTCTGGTGAACAACGCGGGCATTCTGCGTGACAAGAGCTTCGCCAAGATGGAACTGGCCGACTTCGAACTGGTGATGAACGTGCACCTGATGGGCGCCGTGCATTGCACGAAGGCCGTGTGGGCCATCATGAATGAGCAGAAGTATGGCCGCATCGTCATGACCACCTCGTCGAGCGGCTTGTACGGCAACTTTGGCCAATCCAACTACGGCGCGGCCAAAATGGCGCTGGTGGGCCTGATGCAAACACTGTCGATTGAAGGCGCCAAAAACGACATTCGCGTCAATTGCCTGGCGCCCACGGCCGCCACCCGCATGACGGAGGACCTGATGCCCGAGGCCGTGCTGGCCGCCCTCAAGCCTGAGGCCGTGGTGCCCGCCATGCTGGTGCTGGCCTCGCAGGAGGCGCCCAACCGCACCATTCTGTGCGCGGGCGCTGGCGCCTTTGAGGCCGCCCACATCACCATGACGCAAGGCGCCTGGATTGGCACCGATGCGCAAGCCCCTGAACGGCTGGCCGAGCACTTGGCCGAGGTCACCAACCGTGCGGGAGAAACAGTGCCGCAAAGTGGCGCTGCGCAGGGCACCAACGAGGTGACCAAGGCGATGGCTAACATGAGCGAGACGAGCCTGGCCTGAACGACGGTTGAAGCGGATTGCCGTTCCCCGCTCACAGAGGTAGTAATAGCGGACGCTCGATCAGCCAGCTGCGCGTGGCCGTATCCCCGGCGACTTGCAGCGTTGCCGTGGCGGCAAATCGCCGGCGCGGCAGCGCGCGCCATTGGGCTGCCATGGCGGGCTCAGACCTGATCAGCTGGTCCAGCGCGGGGGGCTGACAAATCGAGCATGTCAGCGACGCAGTCATGCGGCCTGACGCCCGTGTTGACTGCGCACCTGGTCCCAGGCTTGATTGATCCGGGAATCTCCGGTGGGCAGAGCGCGCATCAATGGGACATCAACACCGGCACGGTCATGTGCCGCAGGATGTGTCGGGTACCGGTACCACGGCTCTCAAAGGGAAAGCCGATGTGGCCGTGGGCACCCATGACCAGCAGATCGGCACCTCTTTCAGTGATCCTGTTGAGTATCAAATCCATAATGCCGAAATCTTCGACCAAAACCACCTCCGTTTTGACCTTGATGCCGTGCGTCGCGAGATGGCGTTCGACCTCGACGCAGGATGACTCCCCTTCTGCGAGACGGGTGGCAAATGACAAGATGTGGGCTTTTTCGCAGCCCTGGATCAGAGGCAGGGCATCGTTGAGGGCCCGTGCAGCTTCACGGGCGTTGTTCCATGCGATCAGGGGATGCTTGCCGATTTCGGTGAAGTCGCCGATATAGGGCAAAACGAGCACCGGGCGGCCGCAATCCATGATCACGTCCGCCACCAGTTCCTCCGGCACGTTGGCCTTGCCGTGCTCATCGTGCTGGCCGAGAACGACCAGATCGGCGTGGCGGGCAAGATCGGTGATGTGACGCAGCAGCTCGGCATCACTGCCGCGGTTGATGTCGCGCCATTCGGCTTGGGGCAAGTCGGCCGTGGCTCGTTCAAACGCGGCTTTGCTGGCCTCGCGTGCCTCGTTGTAAGCCACGCCCACCCGCTGTGCCTGGGCTCTCTGTCCAAATACACCCAGCAGCCGTGCCCCATGCTGGCGGGCAAGGGACACCGCCAGTTCGACCCGTGCTGCAGTGCGCTCATCTTGATCCAGGTGAACCATCAAATTCTTGATCGGCATAGTTGTTAACTCCACGTTTCGTTCTAAAACAAAGCCAGGCGGTTTCCAGTCAATGATCTGCTGACATGACTTTTAGTATAGGGCTGGCTTACGTTGCACTGACCGCGCTGGCTGCAATTCAGTCGCGGACGTGATAAGCGCGAGACGGTCACGGCTGCGGGAGCGATTGAGACGGGACGCCGGCATCCCGTGTTCGCCTTTTAGTCAGTCTTCGCAACTTTGACTTACAAATGAAACACGATGCGACGGAGTTTCTCGGTCGACCTTGGCATTTTCGAGATATCTTGCAATTGTTCAGCGCCCAGTGTGCTGAACGCGCGGGCAATCGTCCCTCAAAAAAATGTATTCACACAAGGAAAAGTCAATGAAACGAATGAAAACAAGCTTTCACGGGACTGCTCTGGCCTTGGTTGCGGCGCTGGTTCTCAGCGCCTGCGGCGGCGGCGGCGGAACTGCCGGGGGTGCGACGCCGGCAGCCCAATCGGCGGCGGTATTCGTGGGCCCTATCGGTGGCTTTGGCTCCGTGGTGGTGAATGGCACGCGCTTCTCCTCGGTGGGTGCCACGCTGATCGACGATGACGGCCAGTCGGTGAATCTGGACCAGCTCAAACTGGGCATGACGGTGCGTGTCAGCGGCGATGCCGATGACGCCACGCAACAAGGCAGTGCCAGCCAACTGGAAGTTTTGCACGGCACCCGGGGCCGGGTGACCGCGGTGGATAGCGTCAATGCCACACTCACCCTGTTGGGGCAAACCGTGAAGACCGATGCAAGCACGGTGTACCAGGGCGTGGCAAACCTCGCCGCCCTGACCGTTGGTCAGTCGGTAGAGGTCTATGGCGCCTTGCAGGCGGACGGCAGCTTGCTCGCCACCCTGGTCGAAGTCAAGGCCATCAACGCGCTGAGCCTGAGCGGTGTCGTCAGCAACCTCAATACCACCGCGAGCAGCTTTCAGGTCGGAACGCTGACGGTGAACTACCTTGCCAATTCGGTCACCGGCACGCTGGCCGATGGCAAGCGCGTCAAGATCAATGCCGCCACCGCTGGCCTTGTCGGCAGCGTCCTGACCGCGACGCGCGTGCAGGTTCTGGGTGCCGGCTCGGCCTGGGGCAGTGCGGCCACGACCAATGCCATTCTCAAGCTCAAAGGTGTGGCCGAAACGGCACCGGACAGCACCGGCCTGCTGAATGTTTCGGGCACGCCTGTCAATGTGTCGAAGGCGGTGATTGAAGGCGGTGCCGCCATCATTGCCGGCCAGTTTGTTGAGGTCAAAGGCACCTGGGACGGCAGCACATTGCAGGCCACCAAAGTTGAATTGGAAGGCAACCGGGAAAGCAAGATTGGCGGGCGCAACGAGCTGTACGGCGCGGTCAGCAGCGTCAGTGGCAACACGGTGGTGGTCGACGGTGTGACGGTGGACTTGAGCGCCGCCGTGTTCAGCCATGGAAGCCTTGCGCAAGTGGTGGTGGGCACCTATGTGGAGATCAAGGGCAATATGGTGGGCGACACCTTGCAGGCACGCAGGGTGGAACTCAAGAACGGCGGCGCGGCCAAAGGCATGAGTTATGAGCAATTCGGCCAAGTGGCCGACTTTGTCTCCAGCGCCAATTTCACGCTCAATGGCTTGAAAGTGGATGCCTCGGCAGCGGTCTTTGAACATGGCAGCGCCGCGACCAGCCTGGCCAACGGTGTTTACGTGGAGGTCACGGGAACCCAGGACAGCAACGGCGTGTTCGTGGCTTCCAAGCTTGAGATCAAGCCCAAAATGATGAACTAACGCGCAAGAAATAGACCGCTTGCCAATTTGATCGAATTCTTGTTGGCAAGCTTGGTGTCGGCCAGCGCCCTGAGGGTGCTGGCCTTTTTTTTCTGGTGTCGCCGATCAGGGGCTTCGCCTACTTCATTGGTAGTCGGCAATCGGCACGCATGAGCAAAACAAATTGCGGTCGCCGTAGACGTTGTCAACGCGCCCGACCGGTGGCCAGTACTTGACCTGCTTCAGGCTTGCCAGCGGGAAGCCGCCCACTTCACGTGAGTAGGGTCGGTCCCAGTCTGCGCCCATCAGGGACGCCGCCGTATGCGGTGCGTGCTTGAGCGGGTTGTTGTCCCGCGGCCACTCGCCACGCTCCACTTTGGCAATCTCTTCGCGGATGGCAATCATGGCGTGGATGAAGCGGTCCAGCTCGTCCAGCGTTTCGCTCTCGGTCGGTTCCACCATCAACGTGCCGGGCACCGGGAAGCTCAGGGTCGGCGCATGAAAGCCGTAGTCCATCAGGCGTTTGGTCACATCTTCGGCCGTGATGCCGTTGACACCGCCACTGCTTTCCTTCAGGGGCCGCAGATCCAGAATGCACTCGTGCGCGACATGCCCATTGGCGCTGGCGTAGAGCGTTGGGTAGTGGTCTTTGAGGCAGGCGCTGATGTAGTTGGCGCTCAGAATCGCGACCTCGGTCGCCGCCTGCAGGCCTTCCGGGCCCATCATGCGGCAGTACATCCAGCTGATCGGCAATACGGCCGCATTGCCCAGAGGCGCGGCTGAGATGGCACCAACGCCCTGGCTGGCCAAGCCGCCCGTGACGTGGCCCGGCAGGTAAGGCACCAGGTCGGCCACCACGCAGACGGGGCCGACACCGGGACCGCCACCGCCGTGCGGAATGCAGAAGGTCTTGTGCAGGTTCAGGTGGCTGACGTCGCCGCCGAATTCGCCGGGAGCGGCCACGCCCACCAGCGCGTTCATGTTGGCGCCATCCACGTAGACCCGGCCGCCGTGAGAATGCACCAGGGCACACAACTCCTTGACGCTGGTCTCAAACACGCCGTGCGTGCTGGGGTAGGTGATCATCACCGCCGCCAGATGCTTGCTGTGCTGTTCGCACTTGGCTTTGAGGTCGATCATGTCGACATTGCCCTGTGCGTCACAGGCGGTCACCACCACGGTCAGGCCCGCCATGTGGGCGCTGGCCGGGTTGGTGCCGTGGGCGCTGGAGGGAATCAGGCAGATGTTGCGGTGGCCTTGGCCGTGCGCTTCATGGTAGGCCTTGATCACCAGCAGGCCGGCGTACTCGCCCTGTGAACCGGCGTTGGGCTGCAGGCTGATGCCGGCGTAGCCCGTGGCCTGGCAGAGCCAGGCGCGCAGCTGCTCGTCGAGTTCCTTGTAGCCTTGCAGCTGCTCGTGCGGGGCGAACGGGTGAATCGACGCAAACTCGGGCCAGGTGATGGGGATCATCTCGCTCGTGGCATTGAGCTTCATGGTGCAGCTGCCCAGCGGAATCATGCTGCGGTCCAGCGCCAGGTCTTTGTCACTCAGGCGGCGCAGGTAGCGCAGCATGCCGGTCTCGGAGTGGTGCGTGTTGAAGACCGGGTGCGTCAAAAAGGCACTGGTGCGACGCAACTCGGTGGGGATCAGGGACTCGATGCCTTTCTCGTGGCGCTCCCAAACTTCCGTTCGCCCTGAGCCCGTCGAAGGGGTCTCGGCGGCTTCGACAGGCTCAGCCCGAACGGATGAAAAAAAGCTCCACAATTGTTCGATGTTCTCCCGTGTGCTGGTTTCATCGAGCGACACACTGAGGCTGGTCTTTGAAACAAATCGAAGGTTAGCCCTCGCCGAATGGGCGCGAGCAGCTATCAATTGTGTAGCGCCTTCGGTATGGATGGTGAGCGTGTCAAACGCGGTGGCGTTGGCCAGAGCAAAGCCCATGTCCTGCAGACCACGCGCCAGCAGCGCGGTGTAAGCGGCCACGCGTTGGGCGATGCGTTTGAGGCCTTGCGGGCCGTGGTACACGGCATACATGCTGGCCACCACGGCCGGCAAGACCTGCGCGGTGCAGATGTTGGAGGTGGCTTTTTCACGGCGAATGTGCTGCTCGCGCGTTTGCAGCGCCAGCCGGTAGGTGGGGTTGCCGTGCACGTCCACACTCACGCCCACCAGACGGCCGGGCATGGAGCGTTTGAACTCATCACGGCACGCCAGGTAGGCCGCGTGCGGGCCACCGTTGCACAGCGGCATGCCGAAGCGCTGGGTCGTGCCGACGGCAATGTCAGCGCCCAGCTCGCCGGGGGGCGTCAGCAGCGTCAGCGCCAGCAGGTCGGCGGCCATGATGACCACGCCACCGCGGGTCTTGTATTTTGATATCCAGTCGCGGTCGTCGCGCACCATGCCGCTGACGCCGGGGTACTGGAGCAGCACGGCAAAACTTTCCTCGCGCAGCGCTTCGTCACCACGGCAGACCTTGACCGTGATACCCAAAGGCCGGGCCCGGGTCTGGATCACTTCCAGCGTTTGCGGCAGCACTTCGCTGTCGACCATAAAAGTGGTCGACTTCGACTTGCCCACGCGTAGCGCCAGCGTCATGGCTTCGGCCGCCGCCGTGGCCTCGTCCAGCATGGAGGCATTGGCCATCGGCATGCCGGTGAGATCTGTGACCATGGTCTGGAAGTTCACCAGCGCCTCCATGCGGCCCTGGCTGATCTCAGCCTGATAAGGCGTGTAGGCGGTGTACCAGGCCGGGTTCTCCAGCACGTTGCGCAGAATCACGCCGGGCGTGTGGGTGTCGTAATAACCCTGGCCGATGTAGCTTTTGAAAATCTTGTTTTTGGCTGCAATCGCCTTCAACTCAGCCAGCGCTGCGGCCTCGGTCACCGCCGCTGGAATGGCCATGCGGCTGTGGCGCGCGATAGCGCGCGGCACGATACCGTCGATCAGCTCGCGCCGTGAGCTCGATCCCACGACCTTGAGCATCAAGGTCTCGTCGGCCTCGTCCACGCCAATGTGGCGGGCGATGAATTCAGACACATTTTCGAGTTCGGCGAGGGACTTGGGAGATGGCATCAGCATAGGGAATTTCTTGAAAACCGTTCGCCCTGAGCCTGTCGAAGGGCCAGCGAAACAGTGGGGCAGGGCTTCGACAGGCTCAGCCCGAACGGTATGAATCCGTTCGAAAATTTAGCGGGTGATGTCAGGCTGCGGAAAAACTGGTGTAGCTGGTCTCGTCCATCAGTGCATCCAGCTCGGCCGGGTTGGAAAGCTTAACCTTGAAGAACCAGCCCGCACCCATCGGATCGTTGTTGGCCAGCGAGGGGTCCGCGCGCAGGGCTTCGTTCACTTCGGTGACTTCGCCGGACACCGGCATGTAGACGTCGGCGGCGGCCTTGACCGACTCGACCACGCCGGCGATGTCTTTGGCCGCAAACGTCTTGCCGACTTCAGGCAGGTCCACGAACACGACGTCGCCCAGTGCGTCTTGCGCGTGGTGGGTGATGCCGACCGTAATGATGGCCCCCGCGGTAGCGGCGCTGTCGCCGTCAACTTTGAGCCATTCGTGGTCGGGGGTGTATTTGGTTGTCATGGGGGTTCTCCTAAAAATTCAAACCGTTCGCCCTGAGCCTGTCGAAGGGCAAGCGAAACTTGTGGTTGGGGAAGGGCTTCGACAGGCTCAGCCCGAACGGGTTCTATCCTCGGTAGTAGCGGGTGGGCACGAAAGGCATGGCAACCACTTCCATCGGCACCGGTTTGCCGCGCACGATGGCATTGATTTTTGTGCCCAGCGCCGCGAACTCCGGCGTCACGTAAGCCATCGCCACCGGCTTGTCGATGGTGGGGCCGAGCAGGCCGCTGGTGACTTCGCCAATGCG
>NZ_DHXT01000070.1:0-9374 GCF_002413825.1 Rhodoferax sp. UBA5149 | reverse complement strand
GCCATCAAGCCCACACGTTTTCGGGCTGGGGCCCCCGTGCCAACTGCGAGTTGCGCTATTATTTTTGCAGCACCCGGGAATCCACCGGCGCGCGCACCGTCGGCCCGCCGCACTTTTTGCATCGCCCAGTTCAGACCCGCTTCGACCGGTGTGGTGCTGCTGTCGATGTCGTTGCCATAGAGGCACAGGCCGGCTTCGAGCCGCAGTGAGTTGCGTGCGCCCAGTCCCACCGGCTTGACTTCGGGTTGTGCCAGCAGGGCGCGCGCCAAGGCTTCGGTTTGCGTCGCGGATACCGAAATCTCGAAACCGTCTTCCCCGGTGTAGCCGCTGCGGGTGATGAAACAGGGTACGGTTTGGCTGCCGCAAGCGACATCAAACTGCCCACCGGTCATGAACACCAGCTTCTCGACGCCGGGGCACAGGCGCAGCAGGACGGTGACGGCCTGCGGGCCTTGCAGCGCCAGCAAGGCCATCTCGGGCATCGGGATGACCTGGCAGCGCGTGCCGATTTTGGCCTGGATGTGCGCGATGTCGCCGACCTTGCAGGCGCCATTGACGATCACAAAAATGTCGCCGCCGTTGGCATAGTCGCGGTTCACGAACATCAGGTCGTCGATGATGCCGCCCTCGTCATTGAGCAGCAGGCCGTAGCGCTGCTTGCCGACGCCCAAGTCGATCACATCGACCGGCATCAGGCTCTCGAAGGCGGCGCCGGCGTCGGGGCCCACCAGGCGCAACTGGCCCATGTGGGACACGTCAAACAGGCCCGCCAAGGTGCGGGTGTGGTGGTGCTCGGCCATCAGGCCGGCGGGGTATTGCACCGGCATCGAGTAACCGGCAAACGGCACCATGCGGGCGCCCAGCGACACATGCAGGTCGTTCAGCGGTACTTTTAAAAGATGGTCGGGCGTGGTGGTCATCAGCGAATTCCAGGAGGGGGCAAGTCAAATTCCACGGTCTGACGGGGTGTCAAAGCCATGGGCTGCCCCCGCTGTCCGCTTTACCTGAGAGATTCGCCGGGTCTGCGCGGCCTCAAGCGGCGGGCAGACTGCGGTTTGCTCCTTCGGTGGGCCAAAAGCCGGATTGAATTCCGGTTTGACCTCTCTCCAGTGGGGAAACGCTCACGGGGTGTGCGACCCGTGAGCGCCTGTCAGTCCTTTTGCCTGAGCGTTCAAACCGCTGCAATCAGCCGTCCTGCGCCTTCGGCGGCCGCCTCGTGGGCGACTCTCTCCTGACTGCGAGGATTCTACTATTTCGCGATTCGCCCAATTGAATGGGCCTGGCGGCTGCCCTGAACTCACATCCCTGCGTAGTTTGGCCCGCCCCCGCCTTCGGGTGTCACCCACACGATGTTTTGCGTCGGGTCCTTGATGTCGCAGGTCTTGCAGTGGACGCAGTTCTGGGCGTTGATCTGCAGGCGGTCGGTGTTGTCGGCGTTCTTGACGAACTCGTAGACGCCGGCCGGGCAGTAGCGCGTCTCGGGTCCTGCGTATTTCGCCAGGTTGATCTTCACCGGCACCGAAGCGTCCTTGAGGGTGAGGTGCGAGGGCTGCTGTTCTTCGTGGTTGGTGTTGCTGAGGAACACGCTGCTCAGGCGGTCAAAGGTGAGCTTGCCGTCCGGTTTCGGGTAATTGATGGGCTGGCACTCGGCGGCGGGTTTCAGATAAGCATAGTCCGGCTTGTCGCGATGCCGGGTCCACGGAATGTTGCCTTTGAGGGCAAACTGCTCAATGCCGGTCATCAGGGTGCCCACTGCCAGACCCTTCTTGAACCAGGCTTTGAAGTTGCGTGACTTGTTGAGTTCGGTGTAGAGCCAGCTTTTCTCGAAGGCTTCGGGGTAGGCGCTGAGTTCGTCGTGTTGGCGCCCGCCGACGATGGCCTCAAAAGCCGCCTCGGCCGCCAGCATGCCGGTCTTGATGGCGGCGTGGCTGCCTTTGATGCGGCTCACATTCAGGTAGCCGGCTTCGCAGCCGACCAGCGCGCCGCCGGGGAACACGGTCTTGGGCAATGACAACAGGCCGCCAACGGTGAGGGCGCGTGCGCCGTAGCCCAGGCGTTTGGCCGTGACTTCACCCTTGTCGTTTTCAAAGTAATAGCGAATATTGGGATGGGTTTTCCAGCGCTGGAATTCTTCAAACGGGCTCAGGTAAGGGTTGGCATAGTCGAGCCCGGTGATGAAACCCAAGGTGATTTTGTTGTCTTCCATGTGGTACAGAAACGCGCCGCCATAGGTGTCGCTTGCCATTGGCCAGCCAGCGGTATGCAGGACAAAACCGGGCTGATGGCGGGCCGGGTCAATCTCCCACAGTTCCTTGATGCCAATGCTATAGCCCTGGGGGTCGCAGTCCGCGTCGAGCTTGTATTTGGCGATGATCTGCTTGCCCAGATGGCCGCGTGCGCCCTCGGCAAAGACCGTGTACTTGCCCAATAGATCCATGCCGATCTGGAAGTTCTCACCCGGCACGCCGTCCTTGCCGACGCCCAGGTTGCCGGTGGCGACTCCTTTGACCGATCCGTTTTCGTTGTAAAGAACTTCAGCGGCGGCGAAGCCGGGGAAAATTTCCACGCCCAGGTTTTCGGCCTGCTGCGCCATCCAGCGCGTCACGGCGCCCAGACTGACGATGTAATTGCCGTGGTTCTGGAAGCACTGCGGCAGTAAAAAGTTGGGGGTGCGAAAGCCGGTTGTTTCACTGAGAAAACTCATGGCGTCATCGGTGACGGGCTGATTCAGCGGCGCCCCCATCGCCTTCCAGTCGGGAAAGAGCTCGTTCATGGCAATCGGGTCCATGATGGCGCCCGAGAGAATGTGGGCGCCGGGCTCGGAGCCTTTTTCCAGCACCACGACCGAGATCTCTTTGCCACTTGAAGCGGCCAGTTGCTTGAGACGGATGGCCGTGGCCAGACCAGCCGGGCCGCCCCCGACGACGACGACGTCGTATTCCATCGCTTCACGGGGCCCGAACTGGGCCAGAATTTCCTGGTTTGTCATGGTGTATCTCGCTTGATAATCGGGTTGTGGCTGGTATTCAAACCATGACCAGGGGCTGTCGATCCTGCGACCGATTTTATTCGGTGAATTGGCACAATCAGACGGTCGAACTTTTTGTTTTGTGGAGATTCTCTAAATGGCTTACAGCATTGATCTTTCCGGCCGGGTGGCTTTTATCACGGGCGCCTCCAGTGGACTGGGGGCTCAGTTTGCCAGAACGCTGTCGCGTGCCGGTGCTGCTGTGGTGCTGGCGAGTCGCCGGGTTGACAGGCTCAAGGACCTGCGCTCCGAGATTGAAGGCGAGGGCGGCGACGCCCATGCGCTGGAGCTCGATGTGACCGACATTGATTCCATCAAGTCGGCGGTGGCGCATGCCGAAACCGAAGTTGGCTCCATTGACATTCTGGTCAACAACGCCGGCGTCGCCACCACGCAGCGCCTTCAGGATGTGAAGGGAGATGATTACGACCATATCTTCAACGCCAACGTCAAGGGCGCTTTCTTTGTCGCGCAGGAGGTTGGCAAGCGCATGCTGGCGCGCGCCAAAGGTGCCGCCCCCGGTACCTACACCGGCGGGCGCATTGTCAACATTGCGTCGGTGGCGGGCTTGCGGGTGTTTCCCCGCAACGGGGTCTACGGCATGAGCAAGGCGGCCGTCGTGCAGATGACCAAAGCCATGGCGCTGGAGTGGGGTAAGCACGGCATCAACGTCAATGCCATCTGCCCCGGTTATATCGACACCGAGATCAACCACCACAACTGGAAGACGGAGCCGGGCCAGAAGCTGGTGCAGACCCTGCCGCGCAAACGGGTCGGACACGCCAAAGACCTGGATGCCTTGCTGGTGATGCTGTGTTCCAACGAGAGCCACTTCATCAATGGTGCGGTGATTGCGGCCGACGACGGCTTCGCGGTTTAGTTCACGCTGGGCATTTTGACTTCCATCAAGGCGTATCGATGAGGGCGTGGACGACGCGCAATATGCACCGCGGGTCGCGGCGGCGCTGGGTCGGTGCCTCCGGCTCGCTCAGTGCACGGCTGGCCGGGGCCGGGCAGGCCTTCAGCGTGCAGGTGCTCAAGCAAGGCCGACAAAAATTGCACGCGGATGAGGCGCGCGCCCTGGGCTTGCCTGGCCTGCGGCCCGGCTATGTGCGCGAGGTGGTGTTGCGGGTGGACGATGTGGCCGTGGTGTTTGCCCGCAGCGTGACGGCGCATGCGCAATCTCTGGGGCCCTGGCGATCGATCCGGGGCCTGGGCACGCGGCCGCTGGCCGATGTGCTGTTCAAGCGCTTGGGGCTGGCGCGCACGCCGCTGGAATTTGCCAGACTCAAGCCTGCCAGCCCGCTGCGGCGCGCTGTGGCACAGGCGTGGCAAGAGGCGACGGCTGAGGCGCTGGCGACCCGGTCGCTGCCGTCGCGCCGCTCCGTATTCACGCGGCGTGGTGCGCCTCTGCTGGTGATGGAAGTGTTTGCGGCGCGACAGGCGCCATGGGGCTGGCCCACCGTTCGCCGACGCGAATGAGACCGTCCGTTATTCAAGGAAAAGAACATGAAGATCGAGATTCCAGAAGAGAAAAAACTCGTGTATGAAATGCGCATGCCGATCCGCTGGGGCGACATGGACGCCATGAACCACGTCAACAACACCATTTATTTCCGCTATCTGGAGACCTGCCGCATTGACTGGATGCATTCGATCGGCTGCCTGCCCGACCCCCAGGGCGAGGGGCCGGTGATCGTCAACGCGTTCTGCAACTTTTACAAGCAGCTGGAGTACCCGGGCGAGGTACTGGTGAAGATGTATGTGAGCGACCCTGGGCGCACCACCTTCGAGAGCTGGGGCACGATGGAACGGGTCGATAAGCCCGGGGTGATCTACGCGGCGGGCGGTGCCACCACCATCTGGGTCGATTTTCCGAGCCAGAAGGCGAAGACGCTGCCTGACTGGATGCGCGAGCTGGTGAACTGATTTTATATAAAATCAGCTTGTAGCCCTCGTGGAATATTCGTAGTACGCTATGTTTTATATAGCAATTACTTGACCCTGGGCGCCCGCCCCATCACATAGAACTCCGGATTCGGCAGCATGTTGCTGAACGAGGCCATGCGGTTGGAGAGGCCAAAGAAGGCCGTGATGGCGGCAATGTCCCACGCGTCTTCGTCACTGAAGCCGTGCGCGTGCAGGGCGGCGAAATCAGCGTCTTCAATTTGGTCGGCCTGTAGGCAGACCTTCATGGCGAAGTCCAGCATGGCGCGCTGGCGCGGCGTGATGTCGGCCTTGCGGTAGTTCACCGCCACCTGGTCGGCCACCAGCGGTTTCTTCTCGTGGATGCGCAATATCGCCCCGTGCGCCACGACGCAATACAGGCATTTGTTGGCGGCGCTGGTGGTGGTGACGATCATTTCGCGCTCGCCTTTGGTCAGGCCCGAATCCTCTTTCAGCATCAGGGCGTCGTGGTAGGCAAAGAAGGCGCGCCACTCGGCCGGACGGCGTGCCAGCGCCAGAAACACGTTGGGCACGAAGCCCGCTTTCTCCTGCACTTCCAGCACTTTTGCGCGGATGTCGTCAGGCAGGTCTTTGAGTTCTGGGGCAGGGTAGCGGGCCATGGTGTGTCCTTGTTGAGTTCGGTGGCATCATTCTGTGCCATTTCGCAAATCAAATTCTCAGGAGAAGAAAAACATGGATTCACAGTTTGACAAAGGCCTGGCCACCCGCAAGCAGGTGATGGGCGAAGACTTTGTGGCCAGCGCCATGGCCAAGGTCACTGACTTCACGCGGCCGATGCAGCAGTACATCACCCGCAATGCCTGGGGCGACGTGTGGCAACGCGAGGGGCTGGATCTGAAAACGCGCAGCCTGATTACCGTGGCCATGCTCACCGCTTTAGGCAAGCAGCACGAGCTCAAGGGCCATGTGCGCGGCGCGCTGAACAACGGTGCCACGGTGGCCGAGATTCAGGAGGTGCTGTTGCACGCCAGCATCTACTGTGGCGTGCCCGCAGCGGTGGAGGCGTTTCGCTCGGCGGCGGAAGTGGTGGATGCGCCAGATTAAGCATGATTTAGGCCTGTAGCCCTCATGGAATAAGCGCAGTCAGCTATTTAAAACATAGCACTACCCGGCCAGCATGTTCCTCACCACCTGCAGGAACTCCTGGTAGCGAATCGGCTTGGCAACGTAGCCGTCGCAGCCGGCGGCCTCGATTTTCTCGCGGTCGCCGTGCATGGCAAAGGCGGTCACCGCCACCACCTTGATGTCGTGGGTCGCGGCATCGCTCTTGAGCAGACGCGTGGCCGCCAGGCCATCCATGCCGGGCAATTGCACGTCCATCAGAATCAGCTCCGGGCGCCGCGCGCGCGCCAGGCCGACGCCCTCTTCGGCGTCGGTCGCCTGCAGGACTTCGTGCCCCTCTTTTTCCAGCAGGAACACCGCCAGTTTCATGTTGGGCGGGTTGTCCTCGATCACCAGGATGCGTGCCATGTCATTGCCCCTTTCCGGTCATGGCCCGCCGGACTTCGCCGATGAAACGACCGTGGTTGAAGTCCGATTTTTCGATCACTTTTTGCACGGCGCCGTTGAGCCGGGTGCGATCCTCCGTGGTGATCTGTTTCGCCGTGACGATGAGAATGGGTATTTTCGCCGTGGCCGCGTCCCGCTTCAAGGCCTCCACGACGTCGAAGCCGTTCACCTCCGGCATCATCAGGTCGAGCACGATCAGGTCCACATGTTGGCGCCGCGCGACGTCGATGCCCTCCTGTCCGCCGAAGGCCGGCAGCACGCGGTAGCCGGCCGGATCGAGATAGGCGCTAATCAGTTGCACGGCCTTGGGATCGTCGTCCACCACCAGTACGGTGCGGCGCTCGCCGTCGGTGCTGGCGGGAAATCCGATCGCCAGCAGGGCGCGCGCCAGTTCTTCGCGGCCGACCGGCTTTTGCAGCACCTGGGAGGCGCCCAGCGAGGCACCGCGATTGCGGTCGGCGACGATGGAAATAATGACTACCGGCACCGCCGCGAATTGCGGATGCTGCTTGAAGCGCTCCAGGAATTCCCAGCCATCCATGTCGGGCAGCATGATGTCAAGGGTGATGAGGTCGGGGCACTCCCGTGTGGCCAGTTCCAGTGCGGCTTCGGCGGTGGCGGCGCGAACGATGCGAAACCCGGCGTTTTCCAGTTGCAGTCGCAGCAGCTCGGCGGCCTTGTCGTCGTCCTCGATCACCAGGGCCAGGGGCTGGCCGCCGCCGATCACCCCGGTGGAGCCGGTCGGCGCGGCGCCTTCGCGCACGCTCGCGGGCGCCGACATCGACGCCTTGTGGGCATCGGTCGACGTCTCCTTTTCCGTGCGCCACGGCAGCCACACGGTGAACGTCGAGCCCTGGCCTGGCGTACTTTGCAGGGCCACCAGTCCCCCGTGCAATTCGGTCAAGTGCTTGACCATCGCCAGACCGAGCCCGGTGCCTTCGTGACGGCGTGACAGCGTGCTGTCGATCTGGGTGAAGGGCTGGAACAGCCGCACCTGATCTTCGGCCGAGATGCCGATGCCGGTGTCACGCACCGCCAGTTCGAGGTAATGCGCAAAGCCGCCGCCCGGCACCGCCTCGCGTGCGACGCGGCGTGCCGTGACATGCACTTCGCCGCCCTCGGGCGTGAACTTGACGGCGTTCGAGAGCAGGTTGTAGAGAATTTGCTTGACCTTGCGCGCGTCCAGCCAGACCTCGCCCAAGTCGCTGGCGACCTCGACCGTCAGGCGCAGGTGGTTCGCCATGGCCTTCTCGCGCACCACTTGCAGGCCGGCCTGCACCAGCGTCGCCGCGGGCAGCGGTTCGAGCTCCAGGGTCATCTTGCCGGCCTCGACTTTCGAGAGATCCAGGATGTCGTTGATCAGCGACAGCAGGTGGCCGCCGCTGGTGAAGATGTCATTGACGTACTCTTTCTGCTGTGGCGACAGCTCGCCCATCAGGCCGTCCCGCAGCACCTCGGAGAAACCGATGATGGCGTTCAGCGGCGTTCTCAGCTCATGCGACATGTTGGCGAGGAACTCGGACTTCATCCGGCTCGCCTCCTCCAGTTGCAGGTTCTTGGTCGCGATGACATCGCTGCTGGCCCGCAGCTGCTCCGCCAACAGTTTGAGATCGCTGTATTGGCTCAAGTTGTGCAGGGCGACGCCGAGCTGTGCCGCCAGGCGATCGAGAAACAGCCGGTCGCTGTCGTCGAGCACGCTGCTGGTGGCCAGCACCAGCACCGCCAGACGCCGCTCCTGGTAGCCGACCGGAATCATCAGTACCTGCGCTGGCGTGAAATCGGCGAGCCCGGTTTGCAGCGTCAGACCAGCCGCATCGAGCACAATCGTTTTCCCCGTCTGCGCCGCCTGGCCGAGCAGACCCTCGCCGAGCGCGAACTCGCGCGTGGCGGCACCGTCCAGGCCGTGCGCCGCCTCGCAGCGGAAGCGCCCGCTCCATTCATCGAAAGCGTAGAGCGCCGAGACTGGAAACGCCTGCCGGTCTGCCAGCAGCGCCAGCAGACCGTCGAGAATCCGGCGGCGGTCGAAGCTGGCCGCGAACAGGGCCAGCGCCCGCCCCTGTGTTTCGTCGAAGCGTGCCGCAGCGCGCAATTGTTGTTCGGTGCGCTTGAACGCGGTCACGTCCACATTGGCGGCGACGCCGCCGATGATGCGACCCGCGGCGTCGCGGATCGGCATGGTGCTGTTGGTGATGGTCTTGCGGCTGCCGTCGAAGCAGCGGATGTCGACCAGCTCATCGCGGATGGTTTCGCCGGTCTTGAGCGTGCGCGCCATGGCCCACTCGTCGGCGGCCAGCGGTTGGCCGGTATCGGGCCACCAGCCCTGGTGTTCGCCATATTGTTCGAGATTGGCATGACGCTCACCGGCCCAGATTTCCCGCCCGGCCGGGTTGATCTGGGTGAAATGCCCGGCGGCATCGGCGACGAACACGCCCACCGGCAGCAGCTCGAGAATCTGCTTGAGCAGCTGTTCGCTTTCGTGCACCGCAGCGTCGGCGGCCTGCCGCTCCCGCGCCTCGCGCCGCGCCCGCCGCCACAGCAGGAAGAATCCCGCCATGGCAACCGCCACCAGCAGCGTACCGACCGCCAGCGCCTCGCGGGCGTCGCCGTCGGCCAGGTCGCGGCGTTGCTTGAGCAGGGTGCGCTCCTCTTCGTCCATGGCATCGATCTGCTTGAGTAGCGCGTCCATGCTGGCGTGGGAGACGCCGGTTTGCATGCGCTCGCGCGCCTTCTCGAAACCCTCGGCGCGATATTCCGTGAGAGTCTTGTCCAGCAGTTGCATGCGTTCCACCGCCTGTTGCGACAGCGCGGCGCCGCGCAGCTGCTGACGCGGGTTGTCGGCGGTGAGTTGCGCGATGCGGGTCAGCGCCGA
>NZ_DHXT01000045.1:20737-30467 GCF_002413825.1 Rhodoferax sp. UBA5149 | reverse complement strand
CCGGCGCCTTCGATCACCACCACGTCGTTCTCGGCGATCAATTCATCCAACGCTTGGGCAATCACCGGCCAGACGCGGGCACTGCGGTCGCGCCAAGGCATTTGGGTCAAGGCCTCGTCCACCTGCCCCATCAGTACGACCTGGCTGTGGGTGTCGCGCTCGGGCTTGAGCAGCAACGGGTTCATGCGCACATCGGGCACGGCGCGGGCCGCCAACGACTGAAAGTATTGGGCGCTACCGATCTCTCCCTCTTGAACAACGCGTGCGTTATTACTCATGTTCTGCGCCTTGAAGGGCGCCACCTTGAGGCCCTGACGCGCGTAGTAGCGGCACAGGGCGGTGGTGAGCCAGCTTTTGCCGGCACCGCTGGTGGTGCCGAGCACCATCACACATTTGGCGCTCATGTCATTTCCCTGTTGGTGGAGTTTGGGGCGGGTGTTGCCATAGATTGCCACGCCATTTTCAGGGCGTCTTGCGCGGCGGGCGGCTGCACGCTGATCCGCACATGGCCGGACAAGCCGAACGATGCGGCGTCACGCAGCTTGATACCCGCTGCTCGCGAGCGGTTCAAGTCCAAGGCTTGCCCCGGACGAGCACAGAAAAAATTCGCATCGCTGGGCAGGCAGGTCCAACCCAGGGCTTGCAACATGGCGACCTGCCGTGCTTTCCAGTCTCTCAGGACGGGCAGGCTTCCTGCCAGCCAGGCCTGGACCCTCGGCTGCACCCAAGCCTGCAGCAGCGCCACGCCATGCGCGCCCAGTGGCCACGACGCACACAGGCGCTCCAGCGCGGCCACGGTGGCCTGCGCGCCCAGCGGCGCAATGACGTAGGCGGCGCGCACGCCGGTCAGGCCCAGTGCCTTGTTGGGCGTCCACAGCTGCCAGACCTGCGCCAATTGGGCCTCTGTCAAAGACGGTGCGCTGCTCAGGCGCAAGGGCTCGTAGGCACGGTCCAGCACCACCGGCGCGGGAAGAACGCCCGGCCAGAATGCGTGCGCCCCACCCAGCGGGCTCGACGGCTCGCACGCCCACACCAGTTGTGCCTCCATGGGCTGCGCCGTCAGGCCCAAACCCCAAGCCTGCGCCGCCTGCGCATAGTCGCCATAGCTGTACGGCGGCAGGCACACCTTGCCCTGGCCATCTCTCTCGCCCTGTTGCGCCATGCAGGCGGTGATGCGAAAAATGAACTCGCTGGCACTACCCGCCAGCAACACGCGCTGCGCCTCCACTCCATGAAAAGCGGCCAACCGCGCACGCAACGTGGCGTAGCTGGCATCGGGGTAATACGTGGCGTCGGCCTGTTGCACGGCAGCCAGGACGATGGGGCACGGGCCGCAGGCGTTGCTGTTGCTGGAGAAATCAAAACGCGGCACCCCCAAGGCGTCGGGGCCACCATGGATGCGCTGCGATGATGCTTCAACGATGTTCATCACAGCATCCAGAACGCTACAAGAACAATAGTGGATACCGCAATGAATACGAGGGCTACGACCACTTTTGATGCCAGCACAGCGGCGCGCAGCGTATCTGCCGCCTGCGGTGCACGGCCACCCACGTTCAACGCATAGACGCCGGGCTTTTGCAGACTCACACCCAATGCCAAGGCCATCGCCGCCATCGGCCAGCCGCTGTTGGGCGAAGGCGTGCGCCGCGCTTGCACGCGCAAGGCCGTCAACGACAAGTCACCCGCCACGCCTGCCAGTAACAAGGCGGTCAGGCGTGCCGGCAGCCACGACAACACATCGTCGGCGCGGGCGGCCCACTTGCCGGCCCATTCCCAGTTTTGCTCTTTGTAGATGCCGGGGTAGCCCCACATCGCGTCGGCGGTATTGGCAAACCGGTAAAGCGCCGCGCCCGGCAGGCCCAGCAGCACAAACCAGAAGATCGGCGCCACCACCGAGTCATTCAGGTTTTCCGCCAGTGTCTCAATGGCGCTCTCGCGCACCTGGGCTTCGGTCAACTGCGTCACATCGCGGCTGACCAGCCAGCGCAAGCGTTCGCGCCCGGCCGCCAGCGAGCCGCCTTGTGCCGGAGATAAGGCCGCTTCCACCGCCAGCACCTCGCCACGCAACATCGCCCAGGCCAGCATCGGCTTGAACGCCAAGCCCAGCAGCAGCACCGCGAGCAGGCCACCCCAAAGTGGTCCTAACGCATCGGGTAGCGCCAGCATGCTTTTTTGCAACGCCCATGTTGCTATGCAAACAATAGCTATTCCCGCAATCCACACGAGGGCTCCAAGCCAAAAAGACTTGAAATCAGCAGCATTTTCTGGCGCCTGACGACTCAAACGCTGCAGGAGCCGTCCCGCCCAAGCCAAGTACCGTCCCATCCACACGACAGGATGCCAGCGCACGGGGGGCTCACCCAGATAGTGGTCGATCACCAACGCCAGCAAGAGCGCGATGGAAAAAATAAGCGTCGGTAAACCCAAACTCATGAGCGGTGACAAAGTGAAGGACATAAAGGCGTGCCGTCAACGTGGGTTGGATTGATTTTCCTGAGGCAAGGCCGCCAGCGCCTGCTGCAGCCAGCCAAAACCAATACGCTCCTGCTCCAGGCGCACGCCCACACGCAGCCGGTTGTCGCGCAGCTCGTCAAACAAGGCACGTTCCTCGACCGTGAGCCGTGACAGGTCACGCAGCAACGGCTGCGGCTCGTCGCCCCATTGCGTGGCGTGGGCGAGCAAGGTGGCTTTGTCCATCAGCAAGGATTGCACCTGAGGCAACCGGGCACGCAGTTGGTCCAAGATGGCAAAACCGTGGGTGTCGATATCGCCCCAGTAATAAATGCTGCGCGAAAGCAGCCAGCGGGCACCGGCCAGCACCTCGAAACCGTACCCCGCGCCGAAGATCACCAGGCTGCCCGGCAGCGGCGGAAAGGCCAGAAAATTGACCTCGTTCTCGGTAATGAACACGCGGCTGACGGGTAGGTCAAGCCGCTCAAACGCGGCCTGGGTCACGCCGATGTCCTGCTCACACGCGTCGGGCAGCAGCGCCACACGTGGGTCCAGCAGGCGAAATCGGATGCGCAAGGGCTTATCTTGAAAGCCGTAACGGCGGCAAAACTGGCTGGCCCCCGTGGCACGCGGGTCGATGGCATCCAAGGGCAAAGCCAGGTCCAGCAGTTCCGAGAGCACGCCCCGCATCACTTCGATGAATTTGCTGTCCACTCCGGCCAGGTCCACCTGCCGCAAATAAATACCGGGTCGGGGATGAACTTGTAGCCAGGACACGACCGCCAGCAGGCGCGACCAGACATCGGCCAGCGCCAGCGCATTCAGGGGCCGCTTTTCCAGCCACGGCAACAAGGCCGGCTGCTGCTCGCGGGTCAGTTGCACCAGGCTGGTGAAACGCTTGCAGTCTTTTTGCTTGCCGATCAAGGCCAGCGCGTCATCCAGCGAGTCGAGCCAGACCTCGTCCGGCACGGCGTTGCTGCCCAGCACGCGATGCCGGAACTCGCGCAGGATGATGCGCAAGCGCGGCGCGCTATGCGGAGGCGAGGTGCGCCGCAAATCCACCATCCACGCCCGCACTTCGTCGAAGCGCTCAGTCAGCTCGGTCGATGTCGGCCCCACCAGCCGCAAGCGCCGGGGGGGCATGGCATCGCCCTGGACGCAAGGGCGCAGCAGGTCGCCTTTATCCCACAGCTTTTGCACCTGGGCGCGCAGGTCAGCGGGCGTAGTCCAGTTCACGCGGCCGCCTTGTCAGCGGGGGCCACGCGACCCGTTTTCGCCCGGTATTCCTCCATGCCGTAAGTAACGATGTCGGGGATGCAAAAGTCCATCAACATACCCGTCATTTTTACGAGATCATTCTCGTCAGGCCGTCACGGAATTTTCCAAAACTGGGCGATGCGTTTTGATTGAGGCTCATGAAAGGGCCTATCTTTTCAGCCCACTCATGCTTTATGTTCCCGGACTGCGGCCAGCCGGTTTTTTTGATGGCCGCAGCGCCGCCCGCATGCACAGCATCGGCCAGCGACTCCCACGTACCACACGCACTATCTTGCACGTAGCGGTCCAGCACATCGCGCTTGGCGCGCGGGTAGGCTTTCAGCAAGGCTGAGCGGTCCCCCAGATACCACGCTTCCATTTCCTCAATGGCCAGCCGGAACAACGTGCGCGGCACCGGGTTGCAACTTTCAGCAACCGACTTCAACTCCTGCAGAAACTCTTGGCAATTTCGCCGGTCCACGTCCAGTACCACGACGACTGCATCAATGCCCGGTGTTTTGCCGTAGCCCTGTAGCAATCGGGGCAATTGATCCAGCAAAATGCGTTTGGCTGGGTCCGCCTTTGCCGTCAGGCCTTGCGGGATAGGTCCAATGCCCTTGTAGGCTTTGAGCCGCCAAGTATGCGGCGTACCCTGCTCGCCCAGGATTTGCGGCAGCAGTTGTGCCAGCAACCTTTCCCCGGAACTGTCCTCCACCAAAACCTCGATGTGCATGGCCTAGCTCGCCTCCAGGTAATCGCTGTACCAAAGACCACCCAAAGGCAAGCCCTCGTCCACGAGGTTTTTCACGATCTCCAGATCAGAAACCCGCCGGATAACCGAATAGCCATCCGACCCCTTTTCCAGAATCCAGACTTCATCCGGCGACAAGGCATCAACGAAATAGGGCTGGTGAGTCGTCACAAATATCTGGGGCGCATTTTTCTTGCCGTTGGCATGGGCACGAAACTCATGCGCCAGAGTTTCCAGCAGCTTGTGGTATAGGCCATTCTCGGGCTCTTCAATACAGATGAAGGGCGGCGGCTCAGGGTCCTCCATCAGCAGCAGGTAGGCAAACACTTTGAGCGTGCCATCAGACATTTGCTGCGCGAAAAAGGGGTCGGCAAATGCCCCATCGTTGAAACGCAGCAGCACCCGCTTGTCGTCCGTTACCCTGGTATCGATGCTCTTGACGCCAGGAATCTTGGCGGCAATGCGGCTCAGTATCAGCTTGAAACGTTCTGTGTTCTCACGCTGCTCCATGAACTGCACCACGTTACCGATGTTGTCACCGTGGATGTTCAAATGCTTCTGCGGCCCGGCCGAAGGCAGGCCGCGTGCGGCGTCCGGGTAAAAGTACGACAGATACCAGCCTTTGAGAAAGTCTCGAAAGCGCTTGATGCGAGGATGCTCCTTGAGCGTACCCAGCGTGGCAATGCCCAATTGACGAAGGTCGGTCAGCTCAACAGATGCCTGGGCGCGGTCTTCCTCCACACCTTCAACTTCGACCGCCTCTTCTCCCGCCCACACCATGCCTTTGCCATGGGTCAAACGCAAAAATGGGTAAGGGCGGCCATAACTTTGACCTTTACGCCGTTGTTTGAGAACCTCGGATTCAACAAAGGGACGACCCGTTTCGTCCAACGCAATCGACAATTCATACGTCATCGGCCGTTCGCCCTTGGCCTCACGGTAATAAATTTCGAACCGAATCGGATCGGTTGTGCCTCTGGATCGCAACCGCTCAAAACCACCGCGCTGCTTCATGTCGCAGGCCTGCTCCACATCGTGTGTCAGGCAGTCGGCCACGAAACCGAAGGCATCAAACAAGGTGCTTTTGCCCACCCCATTTTTGCCAATGACAACGGTGAATGGCGTCAGCGGCGCTCCGCCTTGCTGGGACGAGAGTTTGCCTACCGTCACGTCACGCAGTGCCCTGTAGTTTTGAACGCGGAAACCTTCGATCAATGCCATGTTCTGTCCTTTATGGGGTTGTTACCCAAGTCATCACTTCAAATTCTGCGTGTTGGCAACTGTTCGGAAAAACCGAACAGTTGGATTTTCATTTTGTCGAACTAATCTTCAGTCTACTTCGCGAAATCCGCACGGCTCTTCTCCGCCTGGTATTCCTCAATGCTCAGATTGCGCAATTTGGAATCCCGCCCTTCCTCGTTATGCACAAAACCGACACTGGCGACAAAGGGCTCGATGATGTGGATTTTTTGCAGTGGCGTGACGATCAACAGTTGCAAGTTCAGTTGCTGGAATAGCTTCAAACCATATTGCGCCGATTCGTCCGAACCGCGGCCAAAGGCTTCATCAATCACCACAAAGCGAAAGCTGCGCGAACGCTTTTCGCCCCAAGCGAGACCGAACTGGTAGGCCAGGCTGGCCGCCAGAATGGTGTAGGCCAGCTTCTCTTTTTGGCCACCCGACTTGCCGCCCGAGTCCGAGTAATGCTCGTGCTCGCGGTCGTCTTCGCGCCAGCGTTCACTGGCGGCAAACACAAACCAGTTGCGCACATCCGTCACCTTGGCGGTCCAGCGCCGGTCCTGCTCGCCCTGCCCTTCGCGGCCGCGCAGCCGCTCGATGATGTGCTTGACCTGCAGGAACTTGGCCTCTGAATACTGGCTCTCGTCGTTGTGATTGTTGGAGCCCGAAAGCGAGCCCTCAAGACAGGCGCGCACCTCGGTCTGGAAGTCGCGCACCTCGGCGTCCGTCGCCAGTTGCGCTTCCAGCACGATGTAGCGGCCCGGGTTGTAATCGATCTGCGTGAGCGACTGGTTGATGCGGGCGATGCGTTCCTTGATGGTTTCGCGCTCATTGTTCAACTTGGTACTGAACTGCGCCACTTCGCGTATGGTGTTCTGGTTCAACAGCTCCTTGAAGCGTGCTTCAAAACGCGGCAGGTCGTCTGCAGCCAGCTTGTCGAGCAGGGTGTGGTAGTCGCCGGCGGACTCCACCGCTACGTCAAACTCCTGCGTCTCCAGCGGATAGCGGATGCTGAAACTGCGCATGGCGTCGATGATTTTGTCGCGCAAGCGCTTGATGCGGCCATCCTCGGCGTCAATGGCTTTTTGCAGCCCATCACGCATCTCGCGCTCCCGGTTGTCACAGGATTCGATGCTCAGAGTCTGTTCGCCCAGAATCTCTCTTTGCAGAGTGAGCAGGCGCATTGCCAGTGAGTCCTGCTTCGCCATCGCGGCGCGTTCATCCGTACCAGGGCTCTCGGCCGCATCCGAGTCTGCGCGCAGCGTTTCGGTTTGACGGCGCAGCGCTTGCATGTCGCTGGTTTTTTGCTCGGTTTTGGCACGCCGCTCACGCTGTTCGATCAGCTGCTTTTCGGTAGTCTCCAGCTCCGCTTCCAGCAGGCCCAGGCTTTTTGTCAGAGCCACGAGCACGTCGGAGGCTGCTTTGAGGGCAGCGAGTTCATCCGCCAGCTTCGCCACCTCCAGCGCAATGACGGGCCAATCGAGTTCAGCGTAGTCGCGGTATTCCACCAGCTTGGACAGGGTATCCAGGCGCTCTTTGATCTCGTTTTGTTCAATCTGCAAGTCACTGAGCTGCTTGCCCGTATGCACCAGCCGGCCTTCGAGCCCCCGTTTTTTGCCATTCAGCGCGTCCAGCTTGGCGGTATTGCTCCAGCCCAGCACGTAGCGGCTGCGGTCATCAATGCGGTGGCGGTCGTCCTTCTCGTGGCGCTCGCCGCCTTTGCTTTGCCCGGCGCGGGTGATGGCTTTGGGTTCACGGCGAAACTGCTCCTGGGTGCTGCAACAGACCACGTTGAAGCGTTGCCACACGGCTTGCTCCAGCCAGGCGTAAAACGGCGAGTCAGGTTTGAGCGTCAGCTTACGCACCAGCGAATCGGCATGCGCAGAGGGCAACTCCGCCGGTTTGGCCGATCGCACACAAAAGTAGACCAGACGGCCTTTGAGGTGGGTTTGATCAACCCATTCGGCGACTTTCGCGTAGTGAGCCTCTGGCACCAGCAGGGAGAGCGCAAAATTGTGCATCAAGCGCTCTGCGGCCCCCTCCCAGTCGCGCTCCTCCTCGCGCACCTCGATCAACTCGCCCGCAAAGGGCATGCTGTCTTCACGCAGTTTCAGGGCCTGGCACAGGGCCGCGCGCATGGCAATTTGCTGGGCCTCGACGTTGCTGCGCCGACCTTGCAGGCTGGCGATCTCGGCGCTTAAGGCCTCATGCTCTTGCCGCCCCTGGGCAAAGGTCACGCCCAGTTCGTTGCGCTCGTTTTGCAACTCCACGGCACGGCTGGTTTCCACCTCGTGCTTTTGAACACAGGTTTGCTGCTGCACGGAGAGGTCTTCCGCGCTGCTCACCCGCAGCAGGCTCAGTTTTCGGCGCAACTCGTCGTAACGCGCTGCATTGCCTTTGCGTCGCGCAATCTCAAGCTGTCTACGCGCAATCTCCGCGTCCAGGTGGGCAATGCGGTCGCCGCCGCTTTGGGCGATGCTCAGGCGCAACTCGCGTTCCTGAATTTGCTGCCCTGTTTTGTGTATTTCAAGCCGCTCGACTTTAGTGCTCTCACTCTTGTAGTTGTCGGCCAGCGTCTCCAGACGCGCCTCAATCAAGGCCAGCTTGAGCCCGGCGAAGTGGGGCTTGAGCGCCTCCCGGCAAGCGCGCAGTTCGTCAGTGGCCGCCAGCAACGCGGCATGCCGGTCGCAGTCCGCCACCAGGGGCGAGAGCAGCTCCACCTGCTGCTTGGCTTTGAGCACGGCTTCATGGGCCCGATTCAGGTCGTCAAAGTGCGCGATCAGGCCCGCAATGCGCGGCGCCACGTCAAACGGCTCCAACATATGGTGGCGCACAAAATCGGTCAGGTTGCCCACCGATTTCATCGACACGGTTTGGTGAAACAGCTCCAGCGCCTGCTCGCCCTCGATGCCAAAACGGCGGCGAAAATGCGCCCCGTAAGGCGGAAAGCTGTCGAACAGCGCCACGCCGTTCTTGCGCAAGCGTTTGCGAAGTTGCGCAATGTCGGTGCCGAAGTTGGCGAAGTCGATGGCCAGCGCCAGGGGCTTTTCCGCGACGGCATAAAAGCGTTCGGGTTGGCCACCGGCGTCCTTGATCCAGAACACCTGCGCCAGCGTCACCGTCTGGTCAAACCCGTCGTTGCGAAACACGCCCAGAATCACCGAGTAGTTCGTCTGGTCCCGCAGGGCCACCGGTTTGGCGTTGCCGCTGACCTCGTTGCGCTCGGATTTGTAATGGCCCAGCACATAGGAACGTAGCGAACGTTCCCGCGCATCGGCACCGGCTGCCTTGTTGTAGGCAATGCGTTGGGCCGGCACCAGCAGGGTTGTGATGGCATCGACCAGCGTGGACTTGCCGGAGCCAATGTCGCCAGTCAGCAACCCATTTTTACCGCCCAACTCCAGCGTCCAGACTTTCTTATCGAAGGTGCCCCAGTTGAGTACTTCCAAGCGCATCAGGCGAAAGCCGGACGGCGGCTCATGGGCACTGAAATCCAGTTCCGGCTCACTCACGGTTCGCGCGGCGCCTGAACTGTTTTGTGCCAGACCTGTCCCATCGACTGGTTCGGGGCGAACGGGATCCGCTTGGCTCCCGCTGGTGATGTGATCACTCATCATCAACCTTCCCGAGGCCAGGTTCTGCGAGCTGCGCCTGATACGCAGCCAGGCGCAGGTCAAATTCGGCCAACCATTGCGCATCGACAAAGGCTTTCAGGATGCGGCGCACCTCGTACACCGGCTCTTGCGCCGCGCGCCCGGCACTGCTGGCTTGCGGCTTCAAGCGCCTGACAAAACCCAGGTCGATGATCTTGTTGAGCTGCGTTTCCATCTGGTCCATCAAGCGCGATTCGTTACTGCCAGCGGGCAAGAAGACGCGGACCAATTCGACCACCGCGTCGCGCGACAGAATCAGGCGGGTATCACCGCCACTGGCATCGAATTCGGCCAGCTTCTTGCGCAACAGCGCCAACAGCAAGCTCACCTGAAAACTCAAGGGTCGGCGCGCCACCAGACGCGGCAACTTGGGCGC
>NZ_DHXT01000045.1:13566-20520 GCF_002413825.1 Rhodoferax sp. UBA5149 | reverse complement strand
CGGTAGAGCACGCTTTTGAGCAGCGGCACAACGAGGCTGGTCAGGTCATGTTGGGGCACGCCGGGGTTGGCCTCAAGCGTATCGCTGAGATTTTCATGGATCATGACAAGAACTCCACCAGATGCGGTCAATTGACGAGCAATTTGACCGGCGGCTTCCAGCCTTGCGCTGTAGCCCGCCGCGCGAATTTTTTATCGTCAAACGTGGCCATGCTGGTGCAATGGCGGGCTGACGCATGGTGCAAGGCATCGGCAAAGTCGAACCCATCGCCCAGCGCTGCGGCGGCCAGTTCGACCGCCACGCGATCTTCAATGTCAACATTGGGCATGGCCAGCAAATGCGACAACACGGTCAACACGTCTTTGGGTGGGCTCTTGTAATAGCCTCTGAGCACCCACTCCAACTCCAGCACGACCGACTTGCTCACGAATAGTGATTTGCCACTTTCCAGAAGCTTTCTGGCCGCTGCGCTTTGCTTTTGCGATGGCGCGTCGGTACTGACAACATAGTAGCGGGCCAACACATTGGTGTCGAGCCCGATCATGGTGCGTTGGCGAGCAGGCTGGCGACGTCAAAGTCGGCCGGCACCCCTTTACGTCGGCTCTGGATCAGGCCGAAGCCGCTGGCGTCAGCTTGCCGGGGTGAGCGCGCGGGTCGCAGGGCAATGTGGTCACCCTCGATTTGAAAGGTGATGGCCATGCCTTGCTTGAGTCCAAAATGTTGACGAACATCACGGGGTATCGTGACTTGCCCCTTGCTGGTCAGGGTGGTTTGCATCGCAACTCTCCAAAAGTATTACTTGGTAATACTAGCATATTCAACACCGTCGCATCCTCAATTTCTCACGAAAATAACGCGCGGCAGTTGGGCGCGGCGGGTGACAGGGCCACTCGCATCGTCATGGGCCAGCCACTCCACCGATTCAAGCGTGGCTTCATCCACGACGGAGTTCGGCGCTTCGCTGGCCAGTTGCAGGTAGGCCACCAACTCGCCCAAACCCTGCTCCAGTGGCCGGGCTTGCAGTAACTCCCCCAAGCTGATCTGGGCGCGTGTTTGCAGTGACTGGCGAATGTGGCTGGAGAGTGCCACCTTGTCCACCCGCACCTGCGAGAACAGGGCGGCAGCATCCATATCCGCCTCGCCCGCCTCCAGCGCCACGTTGGTAATCACGGTCTTGATGGTCGGGCTGAAAAGGGGCCGTTCCATCGGCAACTCGAGACTGGCGGTCAGGTCGTCCATCCCCATGAAATTCCCCGTTGGAGGTGTGCCACGCAGCGCCAACGCGCGGGCCTCGATGCCGCGCAGAATATCCATGATGCGGCGATTTTCCAGCCAGGCTTGGTCGTCCAGGAAGCGGCGCAACTGTTGCGACAACTGCGCCACCGTCGCTTGCGCGTGCTCGCCCGCCTCCAGCCAGTCGTAGTGCACGCGTTTGAGCCGAAGGTCCGGCGAGAGTGCCGCCACCGGGGGCAACTGCAGCACGCGCTCCAGCAACTGGGTCAGCTCCTCCTGGCGCGACTGCGACATCAAAAAATCCCAGAAGGCGCGAAAACTCTTGCCTTGGTCCGAGTCGGCAATGGCGTCGCGCTCGCCCATGATCTCTTCCAACAGCGCGCCCTTGGCGCCATCCCACAGCGCAATGCGCTCGCGCACTTTTCTGTCCAGTCCGCGAAAGTTATGCTCCACCTCACGGAAATCGGTCAGCAGCTCACGCGCCAGGCCGGTGAACTGCTGGAACCGCTCTTTCAATGCCGTGTCGTCGAGCAAAGGCATCTCGCCGCTGTGGACCAACGCAATCTCCAAATCAATCTCGTCGCGTTTTTTGTACAGCTCCTGGAGGCGCGTCTCCGGGTTGGTGTCGCTGCCCTCGCTCATTTGCTTGAGCAAGTCAAACAGGGTTAGCAAGCGCGACTCGGTACCGACAAAGGCGCGTTCCGTCAAGCTGACCAGCCAGGCCAGCGCACGCTCGGTGGCCGGGGTCAAATCAAAATGCGGCTCGTCCGAGCCAGCGGGATAAAACTTGCGCAGCCAGCCCTTTTCATTGGCGGCCCAGTCGTTCAGATACTCCTGCGCCGACTTGGGAAACATCGGCACACCCAGGCGCTGGCGCAAGCCAAACAAGGTGTCTTCCAGCGCCTCCGCCAGATCGGACTGCGCCATCACCCGCACATTGGGCACGATGAAGGCCCGGTGCAAAAAGCTGCCGATCAAGGGCGCATGCTCCGCCGCCAGCAAACGCCAGGCCGGGTGCTGGCGGCGCAGGGCGTCGAGGGTGCTGAAGTCTAGATTAATAGGCGACTCCCGTGAAAAAAACTTGTATAAGCGCCTATTTTGTCAGGCGCGGAAAAAGCCCCCGATTCAAGCGATGGCGCCCAGATTATTCAGGGCTTGCCCAAGGGCTGGCCCCAGCTGTCTTCAAACAGCAGATCATCCAACGGACTGCGCTGGGCCCAGCTCTCTTTCTGCAGCATGGGTTCCTCGTAAAAGGCCTGCACCGGTCCGATGCACAGCAGGGCAATCGGCTCGGCCCCGGCGGGCATCTGCAGCAGGGCTGCCACGGCAACGGGATCGAACAGGGACACCCAGCCTACGCCCACGCCTTCAGCGCGCGCTGCCAGCCACAGGTTCTGGATCGCACAGGCGGCGGAGGCCAAGTCCATCTGCGGCAGGGTGCGGCGGCCAAAGATATGCTTTTCGCGCCCGTCGGCCAGCGCCACCACCCACAGCTCGGCGGCTTCCCGCAGGCCCTCGACCTTGAGCCGCATGAAGGCTTCTTCACGCTCGCCCAACGCCCGCGCGGTCGCCGCCCGCTCCTGCTCCACCAGCGCATGCAAACCGGTGCGCAAGCTGGCAGAGGCTACGCGCAAAAAACGCCAGGGCTGCATGAAGCCGACGCTGGGGGCGTGGTGCGCGGCCGTGAGCAGACGCCGCATGGCTTCAGGCGCGACCATGCCACCGGCGAAGTGACGCATGTCGCGCCGCTCGAAGATGGCGCGGTACACCGCGCTGCGTTCTGCGGCGGAGAAGGCCAGCTCGATGGCGGGTGCCGAATCGATCAACCTTGGTGGGTCAGGGTATGTCATGCGGCGTCCAGCGGCATCCAGCCGTAGATCAGCGGGTCGGTGATTTCGTCCAGCGTCACCATGAAGTAGTCGCCCGCAACGCCAGCCCGAACGCGGCCGTGCTCTTGCCTTTGCCGTCGCCCGTGTTGACGATGACGATGCCGCGGCGTTCACCCTCCGGTTTATCGTAGGGTTTATCCGTGGGGGCGGTTTCGATTTGCATCAGGTTTGCTTTCTTTAATTCTTGGGTAGGGCCACCCACTGCTCGCCCAAGGCGTGAATGGCGATGCGCCCCTCGAACACATCCTCCAGCGCACGGTGGGTGGCACTGTCATCACAGGCGCCTTGATGGGTGACGCGGCCTTGGGCCATGATGACCATCTGGTCGGAGTGCAGGGCGAACGAGATTTCATGCAACACGCTCACCACGGTCTTGCCCTCCTCAATCAGCACCCGCACCACACTGAGCCAGTCGGCCTGGTGCGGCGGGTCCAGATTGGCCAGCGGCTCGTCCATCAGCAGCACCTGCGCCTGCACCGCGAGCGCCCGGGCCAGCAGCACGCGCTGGCGCTCGCCGCCCGACAGTTGGCCCAGGCTGCGGCCGCGCCAATCCCAGGCCTGGGTCGCGCGCAAGGCCTGTTCGACTGCAATGAGATCGGCCTCACTGGGGGCCGCCAGCCAGGTTTGGTGCGGCAGGCGGCCCAGCATGGCCACATCCCACACCGTCAAGTCATCGCCCGTGACCTCGTTTTGTCCCAGCCAGGCCAGTTGCTGCGCGCGCAGACGCCCCGGCAAAGTAGCCATCGGCTGGCCCAACAGTGCGACCGTACCGGTGTGCGGCAGCAGTCCGGCCAACACCTTCAGCAGGGTCGATTTGCCAGCCCCATTGGGGCCGACGATGCTGGTCCAGCGGCCCGCCGGCAAAGCCAGATCGATGCCGTTGAGTACCTGAACATTCCCGAGTCTAGCCCTTATGGAATGGGCGTCGATAGCTATTGAATGCATAGCATCTCTCACACCCCGGCGCCAGAAGAAACGCGGGTGCTGCGGTGCATCAGCCACAGCAGATAGCCGCCGCCCAGCATGGCGGTGAGCACGCCCACCGGCAACTCCTGCGGCGCAATCAACCAACGCGCCAGCATGTCAGCGGCCATCAGCAAGACGCCGCCCATCAGGCTGGACAGAAAAATCAGGCGGCCGTGGGTGGTCTTGACGACCGAGCGCACCAGGTGCGGCGCCGCCAGACCGACAAAGGCAATCAGCCCGGTTTGCGCCACTGCCGTGCCGGTGGCCAGCGCCAGCACCGCCACCAGCGCGGCGCGCATTTGGGGCAGCGGCAAGCCCAGGCTGGCGGCCGTGGCCTCGCCCAGCGAGAGGCCGTCCAGCACATGGCTGAGCATCCAGGCCACCACCATGCAAATAAGCCAAATGCCGGCCATCAGGACGCAGGCGGTCCAGCCGACGAAGCTGGTGCTGCCCAGATCGAAAGCCTGCATCGCCTGCGTCACTTCGGGCACCATCAGCATGGTGAGCGACGCAAAAGCGCCCAGCACCACGCCGACGATGACGCCGGCCAGCAGCAGGCGCAGCGTGTGCTGCACGCCTTTGGCCAGCATCAGCGTCAGCAGCACCGCGCCCACGGCACCGACAAACGCCGCCCCGGTCAGCCCCAGGCGCACCAGCCACTGCGTCGCAAACGGCGACAGGCCAAAAAACACCAAGGCCAGCGCCACGCCCAGCGAGGCGCCCGAGGCACTGCCCAGCAGGAAAGGGTCTGCCAGCGGGTTGCGAAACAGCCCTTGCGCCACGGCACCGGCCAAGCCCAGCAAAGCCCCGGCCGCCCAGGCACCCAGGGTGCGTGGCAAGCGGATGTCCCAGACGATCTGCAGCGCCACCGGGTCGCTCCAGGCCTTGAGAACGCTTTCGAACCCGGTGCTGCCGACACTGGCGCCCAGCAGCAGCAAGGCCACGCTGGCCAGCAACAGGCCGGCCGCCAGCAAAGAAGCCACGCGCTGCTGACGGGAAATATCGGTCACTGTGGTTTACCTTGCAGACATTGCGCCATGATGCGGGCGCCCTCGGCCATACGCGGCCCGGGCCGTACCAGCGCATCGGACTGCGCCGCGCTGAACACACACACACGGCGCTCCCGGATGGCACGGATACCCGCCCAGCCGGGGCGCCCGTCCATGCCTGCGTAATTGCGGTCACCGACCATGATCACATCCGGATTGGCCCGTACCACGAACTCGGGGTTGATCTTGGGAAACGGCCCCAGGCTGGCCGGCACGATGTTTTGGACACCCAGTCGCGCCAGGGTTTCGCCAATGAAGGACGACTCACCGGCGGCATAGGGCGCGCGGTTGACCTCAAAGTACACGCGTGTCTGCTTGACGCTGGCAGGCAGCGACTGCGCCGCCGCCAGGACGCCCGCGTCGATCACGCGCCAGACGCGCTGGGCATCGGGCACATCCAGCAACTGGCCTATCGTCTGCAGCACGCGCTTCACATCGGCGTGGCTTTTGGGCTCCAGCGCCACCACCTTGATACCCAGCGACTGCAACCGCTCACCGGCCCGTGACGAGGTGGCCATCAGCACAACGTCGGGCTTGAGCGCCACAATGGCTTCGATGTTCGGGTCCAGCCCGCCGCCCACCTGCGGCAGAGCGCGCACGCTGAGGGGGAAGTCGGAATAGCGGTCCACACCGACCAGCCGCTGGCATTGCCCGAGCTCGCACACGGTCTCGGTCAGCGAAGGCAGCAAACTCACGATGCGCTGGGGCGGCTGCGCAAACGTCACGGTGACACCGCGCTCATCGGTGACTTGCAGGGCCTTAGCGGCGCCCGCCCCCGTCAAGGCAGTGAATACAGTCAGGGCAGCAAGAGCGACCCAGCGTGGCCACCGTTTGAGGTTCGCATTCTTCATCCGGCATCTTTCAAAGTCAGTGGCAAACCCGCCGCCATCAGGGTGACGCGCTGACACACGCGCGCCACATCCTGGTTGAGCGTGCCCAAGGCGTCGACAAAGGCGCGCACCTCGGAGCCCAGCGGAATCACGCCCAGACCGATCTCGTTGCCGACCAACACGACGGGGCCGGGCGCGGCGGCGATTGCTTCCAAAAGCATAGCTACTGGCGTCCTATTGACGGGGGCTAGAGGCTGATTTACCTCTAAGTCTTTTTCCAAAGGCATGAGCCAGTTGGTGAGCCACAAGGTAAGGCAATCCACCATCACCAGCGTGTCGGCGCGGCTGTATTGCCCGATGGTTTGCGCGAGCGCCAGCGGTTCTTCCACCGTTTCCATGCCCGGTACCCGCAAGGCCCGGTCAGCTTGGTGGCGATGGATGCGCTGGCGCATCTCCTCGTCCCCGGGCTGGCCCGTGGCAATCAGCACGGCCCGATGGCTGGCTGATGTCCCCAGCCAGATCCGTGCCAGCAACTCGGCACGGCGCGACTTGCCGCTTTTCTGGCCACCCAGAATCAGCTCGCTGTACGCCAATTGCAGCCCGCTTTCATCCATACAGATGGCTCCAATCCATGACGATGCGGTGCAGCTGGGCCACGCCATCGGTCAGCGCGGCCGGGCCGGGCTGCAGAATGTCGGCGGACTTGATTTCAAACAGCTGCTGGTTTTTGACCGCGTTGACATTCTCCCAACCCGGGCGCACCGCCACTTTCTCGGGCCGGAATTTCTTGCCGCACCAGGAACCGATGATGATGTCGGGGTTGCGCCGCACGATCTCGTCACTGTTGCCAATGATGCGGTTCTTGCCCAGCGACTGGGCGGCGAGCTCGGGAAAGCAATCGTCGCCACCGGCAACACCCATCAACTCGGACACCCAGCGAATGGCGCTGATGTGCGGAGTGTCCCATTCCTCGAAGAAGATTTTGGG
>NZ_DHXT01000045.1:0-13412 GCF_002413825.1 Rhodoferax sp. UBA5149 | reverse complement strand
CATGGAAAAGATCTCGGCCACGCTGCGCTGGTTGAACACCGTCACCTGCACGCCCTGGCGGATCAGCGCCGCGGCGATGTCAGCCTGCATATCGGAAAAGCCGAAGACACAGTCGGGCTGCAGGTCCAAAATCTTGTCGATTTTGGCGCTGGTGAAAGCGCTGACGCGCGGCTTCTCGGCCCGCGCCCGGGGCGGGCGCACGGTGTAGCCCGAAATACCGACGATGCGGCGCTCCTGCCCCAGCAGGTAGAGCCACTCGGTGGTTTCTTCGGTCATGCAGACGATGCGCTGCGGACCTTGTGGAAACGCAAAACGGTCAGTCATTCAAGCCTCCTGCTGGCATTGCTTCGAGGTTGACAGTGGCATCGAACAAGGCCGCCGTAGCGGCCGGTCTGGACGCAAACCACGCGTGAAAATAACTGGCTCGAATCGAACCCACGTGGTACACCGCCTCACCCGCGTCGGTTGCTGGCTCGCTGTCAGGGCGCGCCGTGCGAAAACTGCCAGTCAGCGGTGTCGCGCAGGTGGAATAGTGAAAAGTATGACCCCGCAGCACGCCGTCGGCCATCGCCAACTGCTGCGGCCCCAGCGCCGCCAAGCGCTTTTGCATGGTGACGGTGCCCGGTAGCAAACCCCACTGGACGTGGCTCTGGCCATCCACCGTGACGAGCGCGTCAAACAGCACCATCATGCCGCCGCATTCGGCCCAAACTGGCTTGTGCCGCGCCACATGGGCCGCCAGACTGTCACGCATTGACGTGTTGGCGGCCAGCCGGTCGGCGTGCAACTCGGGATAGCCGCCGGGTAGCCACACTGCGTCACAGGCCGGCAAAGCGCTGTCCGCCAACGGCGAGAAAAACACCAATTGCGCACCCAAGGCCTGCAGGCAGTCCAGGTTAGCCGCGTAGATAAAACAAAATGCGGCGTCGCGGGCGATGGCGACGGTGCGACCGGCCAGGGGTTTGACGTCCGCCAGCGTGGTCCCGACGTCATCCCCCACCTCGAACGCCACGTTCCAGCGTTTCAAGTCAGACAAGGACATCCGACCCAAAGGCGTTGTGGCAAGAACATCGGCTGCGGCATCGAGCCGCTCCAACGCATCACTGACCTCGCTGGCCACCGTCAGCCCCAGGTGACGTTCGGGCAAGCTCATGGCCGGGTTGCGCATCAGGGCGCCCAGCCACTGTTCTGGCTCGCGCACACTGTCTTTCAACATGCCCGCATGGCGCTCACTGGCGACCCGGTTTGCCAATACACCGGCCCATGGCAGATGAGGCTGGTAGTGCTGCAAACCAAAAGCCAGCGCACCAAAAGTGCCTGCCATGGCGGACGCATCGATCACCGCCAGCACCGGCAAACCGAAACGTTGCGCCAGATCGGCGGCACTCGGCTCGCCATCAAACAAACCCATCACACCTTCCACGATGATCAGGTCTGCCTCTAGAGCCGCCGCCGCCAGCCGCGCGCGACAATCGGACTCGCCCGTCATCCACAAGTCCATCTGATGCACCGGCGCATCACTGGCAAGCGTGAGCCAGTGCGGATCCAGAAAATCCGGCCCGCATTTGAAGACGCGCACAGTGCGGCCCTGGCGAGTGTGCAGGCGCGCCAGGGCCGCTGCCACGGTGGTCTTGCCCTGGCCGGAGGCCGGGGCGGCGATGAGAACGGCGGGGCAGGTGACTCTAGCTGTCTCGTCAAGTGAGCGTGTTGATGGCTTGATCACGGTCCTAAACGCTTACTTCTGGGTCCAAAGAATACCGACATAGACGGCACGACCCGACTGGTTATAGCCATAAGCCGTCTGGTACTGGCTGTCAAACAAGTTTTCGATACGGGCCGTGACTGCAACTTCCGGCGTCACGGTATACCGTCCCGTGAGATTGGCCAAGGTGTAGGACGGCAACGACGGGTTGGTTGGCGTATCTGGACGCGCGTCGGTATAACGTAGATCAGCACCCAGGGTCCATTGGCCCAGCGGAGCCGAAACACCGAAGGAAGCCATGGTGCGAGCGCGACGAATCAATTGCTGACCGGTGGTCTCGTCCACCGGGTCTTGCAGTGTCAGGCTAGCGTGCAGGTCAGTGCGGCCTACCTTGCCGCTGTAACTGACCTCAACACCGTTGTTGGATACATCGGTAACGTTATTGAAACGTGAGGTCGAAAAGTCATAGAGCAACATATTTGAAATTTGAGTCTTGAACGCCGTGGCGCGTACCCTCTGCGCCCCCTGCGCCCATTGCACACCCAGTTCGACGGAGCGCGCAGTTTCTGGTTGCAATGCAGGGTTACCCGAATACAGGTCGTAAAGATAGCCCAACGGTGGTAGGTTGAATGCTGTCGAGGCAGTGGCAATGCCCTTCCATGTTGGCGTCAACTGGAAACCGTAGCCGGCATAACCGGTGCTCTTCGCTGCAAGGCCATCAGCATCATCCCGACGCACATTGAACTGTAGTGAATGCAGGCCAACCGTACCAGCCAAACCCGCGAACACAGCCCTTACACCACGCTCCCGGTTGAGCTGAGTCGCGAAACTGTCCGTCGCATCAATCATCTGGCGCTGTCCCTCAAGGCCAGCCGTCAGCAACCAGGAACCCAAGGCCACGGAGTTCGTCCAGTTGAGCGTGCGGCTGCTCGTCACAGCCTCGCTGCTGTATGGAAAAGCCGTCATATTGGCGTCGTAAACCGAACTCTCGCGGCCGTCACTAAATGTCAGTTCGCTATACCAGTCATTGGTGATCTGATTGCGACTGTAGATAGACCAGGTGCTTAGCGTGGTACGTCCTTTGTAAATATCAGTCAGTGCGCCAAAGCCGCCACCGTTGAATTTAACCTCACCGTCACTTCCTTGCGCGCGCAGGCCCAACGTGTGTCCCCTAAGCAACTCCTGCGAAAGACCCAGGTTGTAGTTGGTATTGCTGTAACCATGAGAATCCGGGTTTTCATTAGGGAACTGCTTAGCATCCATGACAGAGAAGCCGTCCGTCTTGTGGTGGCCAACGCCCAACGAGAATCGTGTATCACCGGCTTGCCCGCTTAACCCTGCCGAGGAGCGCACGCTTCCATAAGAGCCGACTTCGAGTTGGGCGAAGCCCTTCGGTGCACCTTGTCCTTGACGCGTGAACACTTGGATCACGCCACCGATAGCGCCACTGCCGTAAATTGCCGACACGTTACCGCGCACGATCTCCACGCGCTCCACTTGGTCGAGCATGATGTTCTCCAAGCTCACGTTACCCGCAGTGTCCTGCTTTGTTAGCGGTACGCCGTCTATCAGGACCAGCACCTGCAGCGCGGCACTGCCTCGTAAAAACAGGTTAGCTGTCGTGCCACGCCCGCCGTTCTGCGTGAATTGAAAACCAGCCTCGCTTGATAGTAAAGATGACAGGTCCACCGCCTGGGAACGCTCGATGACGTCGCGCCCAATAACTGTTGTATGGGGAAGAGCTTCCGTTAACAGTTGCTCGGAACGGTTAGCGGTAACCACGGTTTCCTTGAGCTGACTCTGAGCATGCGATGGGAATACGGCAGCCACGGCAAGAGAAAGAGCGGACACGCGAAACAACACAAATGCACGCGCTGGCACAGAAAAAATACAAGTTTTCATGAAATAGAAAGAGTCAACAAAAGCCGTCACCGTCGTCCCCGACAGTGCATGAGCGTCACGGCAGCACGCGGACGTGCAACCACCTTGTTGGCCGGTATCCGGGCTGGTGGAACAACCTCCATCGCCTTCCCAAGCGCGTGTTCAGAACGCTCAGTGACCATGATGGAAGCAGAATCGCGGAGGATTCGTCCACTTACCGTTGCGGGGGCAGCGCAGGTTAGGTTTGCGGTTGACGGCAAACCCTCCTGCTTCCCGTTGAACTGCGGCGTGTGAACCACACCGCGAGCACCAACCGGCGGATTTTACAACCGTTTGCCGTCGCCAACCCTACAATACGAGACCTATGTCGAACTACTCCCAAATCGACCAAATTGCTGAGCGTGTGGAGCGTTTGCTGGTGCGTTATGAAGAGCTCCAGCGCACCAACGTGTTGCTCAGCGCGCAGGTCGAATCCCTTGCCCAAGAGCGCGATTCCCTCAAATCCCGACTCGGTGCGGCGCGTGCGCGCGTAGACGCCCTCCTGGAGCGCTTGCCTGAGGCGGCGGGCAGTGGCAAGCAAAAAGGCACTGAATGAAACAACTCGAAGTACAAATCATGGGGCAGAGCTACCTGCTGGGTTGCCCCGACGGCGGAGATTCCCGCCTGCTCGAAGCGGTCGAACGCGTGGACACCGCGATGTGCAAAATTCGTGATGGCGGCAAAGTCCGGGCGCGTGACCGCATCGCCGTGCTGGCCGCCTTGAACTTGGCGTTTGATCTGGCCGACCGGGGCAGCGTCGCAGCACCGGCACGAGCCCCTGCGCCCAAGCCGGACGTGAAGTCTGGTACGGCCCCTGACCCGCAATCGAAAGGGGAAGGCGACGACCTGCTGCTGACCTCTTTGCTTGGGCGCCTGGATGTTGCACTGGGCGAAGACGGCCGTCTGATTTAAGCCATCAATTTTCTCGACACCCGCTTAGCACGCTCTACAATCGTCATTGTCTGCAGTGCTCGCCGGGCTTTATATTTCCTTGAACCAATGCTCATAGAGCCCGGGCTTGGAACATTGCCTTGCCAGCGTGATCATCTCGCGTTAGATGAACCCAAGGCCAGCGCTGACCTCGCCCACCTGAACCCCGGTTCAGGATGCCGGTCCGGTGGCACTTGCAGACACCTTTTCTCCCCTCCTCCATGAATTTTGAACCCCTGCTGATCATTCAACTTGCCATGCTCGGCCTGGGCACCGGCTTTCTGGCGGGCCTGCTGGGTATTGGGGGCGGCATGATGATGGTGCCCTTCATCACCATCATCCTGTCAGGCCGCGGCGTGGGACCTGACCTCGCGGTCAAAATGGCGATTGCCACCTCGATGGCCACCATCATTTTCACGTCGATGTCCAGCGTGCGCGCCCACCAGCAACGCGGCTTCGTGCGCTGGGATCTGGTCAAGGGCCTGGCGCCGGGCATCGTACTGGGCGGTGCGCTGGCCAGCCTCGGCGTTTTTTCCCTGCTCAAGGGCTCTTGGCTGGCGCTGTTTTTTGCCGCCTTCGTGAGTTTCTCTGCGACTCAGATGTTTCTGGACAAGAAGCCGGCCCCGACGCGGCAGGTGCCCGGTACGGGCGGCCTCATCGGCGCCGGTGGCGTGATCGGCTTTTTGTCGGGACTGGTGGGTGCCGGGGGCGGCTTTGTCAGCGTGCCTTTTATGACGTGGTGCAACGTCGCCATTCACAACGCGGTAGCCACCTCGGCCGCGCTCGGCTTTCCCATTGCGCTGGCCAATGTGGTGGGCTATGTCATCAGCGGCCAAAGTTTGCAGAACCTGCCACCCTATTCGTTCGGCTACATCTGGTTGCCCGCGCTGGGCGTGATTGCGGCCTGCAGCGTGCTGACCGCGCCGATGGGCGCCCGGGCCGCGCACATGCTGCCGGTGAAGCAGCTCAAGCGCGTGTTTGCCAGCATCCTGTACGTGCTGGCGGCCTACATGCTGTACAAGGGTCTGGTCAGCGTGTAAAGCCTGAGCACGCCGAATTCAGTAGCCCTGGGTGACCCCGTCAACTGTTAACTGTGTGGCAAGGACGCCATGAGCCGTTCAAACTCATCCGCCGGCAGCCCAGGTGAACACAGATAGCCCTGAAAAGCTTCGCAGTCCAGTCCCGCCAGATAGTTTTTTTGCGCCATGGTTTCCACACCCTCGGCGACCACTTTCAACTTGAGGCCGCGCGCCATGCCGATCGTGGCGCTCACAATCGCGCGGTCACTTTCGTCTTCAGGCAAGCCCATGACAAATGATTGGTCAATTTTGAGCTTGGAAATGGGGAATTTTTTCAGGTAAGCCAGGCTGGAATAGCCGGTGCCGAAGTCGTCAATGGACATGACCACGCCGAGCGCCGCCAAATCATGCAGGCGCTCCAGGGCCTCATTGGCGTCCCTGACCAGAATGGACTCGGTCAGCTCCAGTTCCAGCAACTGGGGCGCCAGTCCCGCCGCTCTCAGTACGGCGGCGACGATTCCCACAAAATTGGACTGCTGAAACTGCAGCGCGGACACGTTGATCGACACCGTGACGGGCGTGCCGCGGTTTTGCCAGACCACCGCTTGCCGCACAGCCTCCTCCAGCACCCAGTTGCCGATCGTGATGATGAAACCAGACTCCTCCGCCAAGGGAATAAACAGCGCTGGCGACACATTGCCGAGTTCAGCATCCGACCAGCGAATCAAGGCTTCGGCACCCAACAACTGCCCTGTGGACAAGGAAATCTGCGGCTGGTAATGCAGCCGGAACAAGCCCTGCTCCATGGCCTGGCGCATGGCATGGTCCATCTTCATGCGGGACAGTAAATCGACATTCATCTGGGGTTGATAAAAGCGAAAACTGCCGCGCCCGCGCTCCTTGACCAGATGCATCGCGGTGTCGGCGCATTTGACCAACTCATCCAGCGACTTGCCATCTTCCGGACACAGCGCTACGCCGATGCTGCAACCGACGGAAAAACTCATTTCATCAATCTGAAACGGTCGCCCGATGGCGTCAAGAACGCGGCGCGCCAACACTTCGGCGCCATGGGCGTCAATCGCGTGCGAAAAAATGACGAACTCGTCGCCGCCCAGTCGGCACAGGGTGTCGACGTCTCGCAAACACCGCTTGATGCGCTCGGCCACATCGATCAAAACGCGGTCCCCGAAAGTGCGTCCCAACGAATCGTTGATATTTTTAAAGCGGTCAAGGTCAACAAAGAAAACACCAAACTCGGCGCCGTTCCTCTCTGCCGTGCGCAGGGCAAAATCAACCCGTTGCGACAGCAGCAAGCGGTTCGGCAAACCGGTCAGGGCGTCGCTGTAAGCCAGTTGGTCAATGCGTTTTTGAGCCGCCAGTTCTTCCGTCAAATCCTTGAAAAAACAGATGCTGTGCAACACAAGACCCTGCTCGTCGCGCAACAGGGTCCAGGAAACCTGAACCGCGCAAGCGGCATGATTTTTTCTTTTGAGCCAAACCGGACCCTGCCAGAAACCCTCATCGCTCAGCTTTTGTTCAACCCGTGAAATGAGTTCGGGATCGTGCGGGTCATGGAAAAAATCCTGGGGCGATGCCCCCATCAATTGGGCTTGGGGATTTTCAATCAGGCGCTCGCATATGGGATTGACGGCAAGGATGACAAAGTTAGGGTCCGTGATGAAAATGGCATCCAGACTCGACTCAAAAACCTTCGCTGCCAGGCGCAGCCTGGACTCGGCATCCATCGCTTGCGTGATGTCACGAAAAGAAAACACCCGCCCCGTCGGTTGTCCTTTGCTGTATTGCGGCCGGGTCACCCGCTCCAGCACGCGTCCCGTGACCAAAACCAATATATCGGAGGTCTCCAGCGCGGGGCTGTCGGCGATCTCCAGGAGCCGCTTCTGGTACGGTCCGCCATCCAGCACCCGGCTGGCAAGATGGGCGTACAAGGCCCTGTCGTTTCGCTTGAGCAACAGGTCCTCGGGCACATCCCATAGCGCGGCAAAGTTCCGGTTGTAGTTTCGGATGTCGCCGTTCAGATCAGTGACCAAAATGCCATCGGCTGTTGATTCGAGTGTGGCCCGCAGTTCCGCCACCAATCGCGCAAGCTCATCTTCGGTGCGGCGCTGCTGACGCAAATCGCGTATGCCAACCACATACACCGCGCGATCAACCTCGGGCCACACCCGGCTGACACGCCGTTCCACGGGCACGGCCAGACCATCGGCACCGCGTAACAGGGTTTCCGAGTGAATGCCATCGGTCAGACCCGCGGCAATATCTTCCCAAAAAAACTGGTCTTCGGGCGTGGCGGTCAATTCGATGACCGGTTTACCAATCAGATCCTCTGACGCCAGACCGAGCAAGTCACCCGCCGCGCGATTGACAGCGAGGATGCGAAGACTCACGGGATCAACCAACCATGCCGCCTCCAGCAAGCCTTCAATCAAGGCGCCCCACGCGCTGGGTTTCATGGCGTTACCTCGTCTGGCGGCAGATCACTCAGTTTTTCAAAGAAATAACAAATCCGCTGACGGGGTGCCAGATACTCCAGGGCGGCCTTGGGCAAACTGGCCGATTTGAGGCTACGCCGAATTCCGATAGTGGGTTCATATTCCAAATCCAGAATCAGTGCCTCGTGTTTTGAAACACAGGGCTCATGCACCAGCACGCGAGGCTTGAGCGGCCGCGACGAGTTGACCGACACCACGAGGGCAAATCGCTCATCGACCAGTTGCACGATGGAACCCGGGGGATACACCCCCATCATGCGAATAAATGCACTAAGGGCCACACTGTCAAAACGCGTTTTCAATTGGGCAAAGATCAGCGACAGGGCTTCATGCGGTGTGATGGCGGCGGTTGGTCGGCCAGGGTTGCACAGGTTTTCATACCGATTGACCAGCGCCAGGATTTTGGCCGGCATGGACAAGCTGTCGCCCTTGAGGTGGGCGGGGAAACCGCTGCCGTCGATCAACTCATGATGTTGGGCAATGGCCTGCAAGGCCCCGGCCGTCAGCTCCATGCGCCGACCCAAGGTGACCCCCTGCCCGACATGCTCCTGGTACAGCTTGTACTCGGCCGATGAGAAGTTTTCTTCCAACCAGCGAACCCGGTCGGGCAACTGGGTTTTGCCGATGTCATGCAAGAACGCTGCCATGCCCAGATCAACCATGTCTGACAGAGGCAAACCCAGGGACTTGCCGAGCAGCAGGGAAACAATGGTCACGTTCACCGGGTGCATGGAGGCTTTGTCCCCCATGCCGTCAGACAACAGACGAATAACCGATTCACCGTCCCCCAACAACTCACCGACAAAGGTGTTGACCATTCCAAGGCACTGTTCCATGGCGGCGCGGGGCTTTGAGTTGAGCTGCTCCACCGTCAGCTTGTACTGACGAATGGCCTCGCCAAAACGACGTTCGCACACGGCCATATCGCGTTGCTGCGCGCTCAGCAAGTCACTTCTCTGTTTTCGAAGGCGAAGTTCCTCGGCTTCCGCCTGGGCCCGCTCAGCCTCGGCTTCCCCGGTCTCGCTACTGCCCGCCGCCGTGGACTCGAGCACCTCGGCCACTGGCGATCCGAGCGCGATGTCGCTTTTCCCGGGTACGTAGCGAATGCGCTTTAGCCCAAGACCCCGAATAACCTCGATCTGCTTCTCGGATGAAATTTTGAAACTACCCTTGGGAAAAGGGTGCGACATCCAGCCCAGTTCAAGCTCGATGAACATGCCTATTTGCAGCTGCTGGATATCAATAAATTCGGACGGGGCTTCGTTCATAGGCAATTCGTTATGGAACCCAAGCCCACCATCACCGCAATGATAATTGCCACCAAAATTCTCATGGTATCGACGTGCCAATGGCGACAGCGGTATTCATGGTGACAGTGAAGATGTCGGGCATTGACGTTCGAGAATATCATGACTATTTTTTACAAGGGAGCTCCATGATCGATTTGCATTACTGGCCCACGCCCAATGGCTGGAAAATTTCCATCATGCTGGAAGAATGTGGCCTGCCCTACCGGCTGGTAGCTGTCAACATTGGCAAGGGAGAGCAGTTCACGCCAGAATTTATGGCGATCAGTCCCAACAACCGCATGCCCGCCATCGTTGACCATGCCCCCACCGGCGGTGGTGAGCCGATCGCCGTGTTTGAGAGTGGCGCGATTCTGATTTACCTTGCCGAGAAAACGGGACTCTTCATGCCAAGCGATGTGCGCGGTCGCAGCCAGGTCTTGCAGTGGCTGATGTGGCAAATGGGTGGACTGGGTCCCATGGCAGGGCAAAACGGTCATTTTTTGCTTTACGCCCCGGAAAAAATCCCTTACGCAATTGACCGCTACAGCAAGGAAGTGAACCGGCTCTACGGCGTGCTCAACACCCAATTGGGGCGAACGGGCGCGTTCGTGGCGGGGCCGACATACTCCATTGCCGATATGGCCATCTTTCCATGGATACGAACCCATAAAGCACAGGAGGTATCGCTCGACGACTTTCCCCATGTGGAGCGCTGGTACAACGCGCTGTTCCTGCGCCCCGCTCTCAAGCGCGGGCTTGATTTTGGCAAGGAATTGCGTGCGGGCACGATGACCGAAGAAGCTCGCAAGGCGCTGTTTGGACAGACGGCGCAAAGCGTGCGCGATGGTGACCACAAACTCAACTGAAAACCATTGATCATGATTGAATTTTTCTTTGATTGCTCCAGCCCCTGGACCTATCTCGCCTTTCACAACATCCAGCCCCTGGCCGCCGAGTTGAATGAACCCATCCGTTGGCGACCGGTGCTGGTCGGCGGCATTTTCAACAGCGTCAACCCCAGCGTTTACGCGATGCGCGACAACCCGGTGCCCGCCAAAATGGCCTACATGCTCAAAGACCTGCAGGACTGGGCGCATGATTCCGGCCTGAAGATCGTCATGCCACCCAAGGTGTTCCCGGTCAACAGCGTCAAGGCCATGCGTGGCTGCATCTGGCTGGAGTCGCAAGGCAAACTGGTAGCCTTTGCCAGCGCCGTGTTTGAGGCCTACTGGTCGCGCGAAGAAGACATTTCGCAGGATACAGTGCTCTTAAAAATCTGCGCGCAGCTGGGCATCGATGGGGATGCATTCTTGGCCGGCATTGCACAGCCTAGCATCAAGGCGCAACTCAAGGCCAACACCGAAGAAGTCATCCGGCGTGGCGGATTTGGTTCACCCACGATCTACCTGGGTGACGATATGTATTTTGGCAACGACCGGCTGCCGCTGGTGAAGGCGGCAATATTACGAGTGCGCCATGATGGCGAAAGTTGAAGTCGCTTCCTGGCTTACCCATCAAGCTCAAGAATGACAAAAGGGTTAGCGGGAACTCGCCTGCTAACCCTCATCAATTGGTCTTGGTCGGTGTGAAAGGATTCGAACCTTCGACCCCTTGCACCCCATGCAAGTGCGCTACCAGGCTGCGCCACACACCGATCTAGCTTTCAATTATAACCGCTAGAACATCAAAATTTAATGCGTGATCGAGAGCAGGTCACGAATTTCAAACAGTTCGCGTCGCACGAACAGCAAGCGGTCTGAAACACCCTCTAGAGAGGCGCCGGGCTGACTGTCTTTAAAGTCATTCAGTGCGGAATCACTGAACTCAATGAATTCAACATCATCCAGCAGCACTTCACCATTGTGTTTCTTGTCACGCTCGGTTTGCAGGATTTCCTGCATTTTGTTGCGGGCGCCGCTGATGGTGAAGCCCTGATCGTAGAGCAAATCCCGGATACGGCGGATCATCAGCACTTCATGGTGCTGGTAGTAACGGCGGTTGCCACGCCGCTTCATGGGGCGCAGCTGCGTGAACTCCTGCTCCCAATACCGTAGCACGTGAGGTTTGACGCCGCATAAATCACCGACCTCACCGATGGTGAAATAGCGTTTCGCAGGTATGGGGGGGAGAGCTTTCTCCATTGAAATCAATGCTATAGGAGAGAAAGTTTCGAGATTACTCTAAGTCACTGCCGTCTGTAAAGCCGCAATTGATCTCTGAGCATCAAATAGACAAAAGCCGACACTAAAGCACTGAAAACGTGCGCCCTTCATCCTGAATTTGTTCTTTGAGTTTGTGACTGGCATGAAAGGTCACCACACGGCGGGCCTGAATGGGGATGGCCTCACCGGTTCGGGGGTTGCGCCCCGGGCGCGGCGCCTTGGTACGAATCTGAAAGTTGCCAAAGCCTGATATCTTGACGTCATCCCCTTCAACCAGACTGTCAGAAACCAGGTCAAAAAACGCGTCAATCATGTCCTTGGATTCGCGTTTGTTCAGGCCAATTTGCGCAAACAGCAATTCAGCGAGCTGCGCTTTAGTCAGCGCCGGGGTTTCCAGGCTTTCAACCGAGATATCCATTCAGTCCTCGTTTCTTGTTTGGGTAGACTGTAACGGCTCAGGCACGCTGCCGGGCACCCAAGGTAGCCACCAACGAACTCACGACAGCGTGAACCGCGGTGTCGATTTGCTCTTCGGTCAGGGTGAGGTCTTCGCTGTTGAGCGTCAGGCGCACTGCCAAACTTTTCTCAAAGCTTGGCACGGCAGCACCATCCGGGTTTTTTGCGGGTTTCGGACGATAGACGTCAAACAAGGTGGCATCGCGCAGCAGGCCCGCCGTTGGGGCGGCCCAAACGGCGCCCATCAAAGCCGCATGGGTTATTTTTTCATCCACCATCACGGCAATGTCGCGTTCCACCGCTTGATGCTTGGCCACGGCCTTGAACACCGGCACTTGGCGTTGCAGCACGGCGTCAAGCTCCAGCTCAAACATGAGGGGCGCTTGTGCCAGATCGTAGGCCTGGCGCCAGCGAGGATGCAGCTCGCCCACAAAACCAATCGACGCGCCATCCAGCAAGACGCGGGCGCAGCGCCCCGGATGCATGGCGGGATGTTCTGCGGGTACGAAGGTGGGCTTGTGGGGCGCCAGCAATGCTTCTACGTCACCCTTGATATCAAAGAAATCGCTGCCCTGTTCTTTGCGCCCCCACTGCAACGCGTCGGCACTGCCACACACCATGCCCGCGATGCGCATGGGCTGATGAAAGCCTTCAACGGTCGTGTCGGTGTTTTGAACCGAAGCATCGCGCAAGAAGACGCGCCCCAACTCAAATACGCGCACGCGTTGGGCTTTGCGGTCGAGGTTGAACTTCAAAACTTGTAGCAACGAGCCCAACAGGGACGAGCGCATCACGCTCATCTGGCTCGCTATGGGGTTGAGCAGTTTGATCGGGTTGGAATTTCCGGCTAGCTCATGCTCCCAACGCTCTTCAACAAAACTGAAGTTGATGGTCTCTTGATAACCCAGCGCAGCGATGGCACGGCGCACGGCGAACGGACTGCGCTGCGCCTCGGGGCGAATCTTGGCGGTGATGGGTGCCTGTGGCGGCGTATGTGGCAGGTTGTTGTAGCCGACCATGCGGGCCACTTCTTCGATCAGATCTTCTTCAATTTGCAGATCAAAGCGGTATGGCGGCGGAGTCACTGTGATGATACCGTCGCCCTGTGTGACGGGCAACGCCAGGCGCGTCAGCGCGTCGGCACATTGCGCCTGCGTCAGCGGCATGCCAATGACCTTGCTGGCACGTGCCACGCGCAGGCTGACCGCAACGGCAACGGGCAGGTTCACCTGCAGGTCGTCGATCGGGCCGCAAACTGTGCTATCAGTGCCGCAAATATCAATGATCAACTGCGTGATGCGCTCGATGTGCTCCACGGTCTGGCTCGGATCGACGCCACGCTCAAACCGGTGACCGGCATCGGTGGAGAAGTTGAAGCGGCGTGACCGACCCGCGATGGCTTTGGGCCACCAGAAGGC
>NZ_DHXT01000213.1 GCF_002413825.1 Rhodoferax sp. UBA5149 | reverse complement strand
AAATCATTGACCTGTCGGGCGGGGGAAATCAAAAAATAGGGGAAATGGTGTCGAACTTAAGGGGCCGCCTGCTCCAGGTTTTCGACTGGCAAATTTGTCAGCAGTCGCCACTCGATAGGCTTGTCGCCAGCGGGGGGCTCGGTTTCTCTGGCGACGATGCAGGTGGCCTGCACAAAGCCACCTTGACCATCGGGCAATTGCAGCGCTTGCGCCCACACGTTTTGGGCCACTTCACGCGCACGTTTCCCCTGGCGCTGCGCCAGCGTGAAACGAATCTCACCCACAGGCTCACCGCTTGTCACTCGGACCCAAAGTTTGTCGCCCTCGCTCAAGGTGCGATTGTGTTTGGAGCGCAGCAACCAGTCCAGCGGTGTGCCCAGATCGCGCGCACGCACCATCAAGGCCATGATGTCGGCCTCACGGTCAGCCAGGTACACCAGCCGTGTCGTGGGCAAGGCACGTGTTCCCCAACTCAAATTCAGTGACGGCACGGTCGAAGAATTGACGGTGCCATGGGCGGAGCGCTACAGCCGTGTCACCATCTTGATGGCTGCGTTTGTTATCAAACTGCTTGAGGCCTGTCCCACCACGCAGGCAGTCTGCACGCTCACCCGACTGTCCTGGAGCACCGTCAACGCCATTATGGTCAGCGCTGTTGAGCGCGGCATGCTTCGGCGTACGAAGGAAGAGATTACGTACCTTGGCATCGATGAGAAGAGCTCGGAGAGAGGCCACACCTACGCCAGCATCCTGACCGACATTGACCGTTCGCGCGTACTGGACTTGGTGCCTGAGAGGAAGCTGGTGGCGGCCGTGAGCTTGTTGGAAACGCTTACTCCAGAGCAACGTACATCGGTCAAGGCGGTGGCCATGGATATGTGGCCGGCGTACATGAATGCGGCAAGACAGTGCATGCCGCAGGCCGATATCGTGCATGACAAGTTCCACATCTCCAAGTACCTCGGTGAGGCAGTGGATGCTGTCCGAAAGCAGGAGCACCGCAAGTTGTCCCAGACAGGTACTTCGCCATTGGCGGGCAGCAAATGAGCCTGGTTGAGAAAGTACCCAGATGGTCGAAGCGCTGAAGCCGTCTCGTTTCGGGTCTTGAACCAGCTCAATCTGAAGACGAGTCGGGCCTGGTGCATCAAGGAAAACTTCAGCCAGTTCTGGAGCTACAGCTACAAAGGTGCTGCCAAACGGTTCTTCAAAGCCTGGTCCAACAACGCCATGAGGAGCCGCTTGGAGCCTGTGAAAAAGGTCGTCAAGATGCTGCGCCGCCACGAGGAAGGGTTGCTCAACTACAGCCAACACGGAATCAGCAACGCCTGTGCAGAAGGATTCAATAGTGCCATCCAGCTTATCAAAGCCAATGCACGCGGGTTCCGCAACTTCACTAACTACCGGGCAAGAATTCTGTTTCATTGTGGCAAGCTGAACTTAGCTATGGCTTGAAAAATCACAGTGGATTCAACGAAGCTCCCAAATAAGGAGCCCCGGCCAGGCCGGTGAAGGTTCCGATTTTTCGCCAGCGGTAATTAGTCGCAGGCTAGGCTGGGGCAAAACTGGTTTAGGCGGCCATCGCTGGCGCGGGTTGAACGTGCATGGGCGCGGCCTTGAATCTTTGTTGGGCTTGGCTCACGTCATAGGCGCTTTGTTCTGCCAGCCATAGCCGAGCTTCGCCTCCACGCTCCACGCCTAGCCATGCCTCGATACGCAGGGCCATTTCCGGCGAGATTGCAGCGCGGCCATTCAGCACACGGGACAGCGCCACGCGGGACACGTCTAATTGCTTTGCAGCTTCGGTGACTTTCAGCCCCAGCGCGGGCAATACATCATCACGCAGCGTCAGGCCGGGATGTGGGGGGTTAAACATGCGGTTCATAGTGTGGCTCCTAGTGGTAATCCATGTAATCAACCAGCACAGCGTCTGTGCCGTCAAAGGTGAACGTCATTCGCCAATTGCCATTGACCGAAACGGCCCAATGCCCCTTCAAATCTTCTGACAATGGGTGCAAGCCCCAGCCCGGCAGGTTCATATCCCGGTCGCAGGTAGCCACGTCCAGCCGTGCCAGCAGTCGCGCCAGTTTGGACGCATGGTCTGGCCGGATGCCTGCTTTTGTGCCACGTTCAAAGAATGCCTGTAGCCCTTTATGGCCGAATGACTTAATCATGTTTTATTGTATCTCGTAACGCTACGAGATGCAATTAGCCATTAACCACACGCAAAGCACCGGGCGCGGCCTTGGCATCAAACACTATCCCGGCCTGTTCCAAAATATGCGCTTCAATCTGTGCAAGGTACGGCCTCAAGGCGTCCACACTGCGCGGCCTGTAGCCTTCAGCGGTTGCACTTGGTTTGTGTCCCATCACTTGAGCAATGGCACCGGCTGGAGCCCCGGCAGCTTCACCCAGCAGGGAAAACGAACGGCGTAACCCGTGAATGGTCAAGGTCGTGATTCCGGCATCAAGCAACACCTTTGCATGGCTGGCGCGGGGCTCTGTCAGGCGTCCCCCTTTGGCGTTGCTGGCGAACACATACGGGTTAGGCGTCCCATCCTTCAGCATCACACGGGGCAGGGTTGCCAGTTGTTGCGCCAGATAAGGAGTCAACGGAATAACGCGGGTTGCGTCCACCTTGTCGGCCAGCGTTAGTCTGTTCCACCTGAAATCCACATCAGCCCAGCGCAGCCCGGCCATCTCTTCACGGCGTGAGCCTGTTATCAGCAGCGCCTTAAGGTAGGTTGCAATCGTTCGGTTCCCCAGCTTGTCAGCACCAGCGAACCAGCCCGGTAACTGTGCTGCCTCAAGGCAATCCGCGCGCTTGGTCACTTGGGGCAGGGCTTCCACAATGGCGGCGGCGCGGCCCGCGTCACGGTCAATCAATGCACGATATTCAGGGCGGGCAGAGCACCAGCGCATAAAGCCCCGAAACATCATCAGGGCGCGGGCGGCTTGGTGTTTACCGGCTTTGGCTTCACGGTCAAACCAGCTTTTGAGCGTGTCCTCGTTCACTTGGGGCAATGCCAGCGCCAGCAGCGGGTAAAGCGGCCCCGGTCGTGTCACGCCCTCCCCTCGCTTTTTCTTTTCACCACCGGGCGCGGCCATCGCTTTAAGGTCAGCAAGGTAACGGGGTTTAAACGTGTCTTTGCGCTTGGGCTTACCTTCCTCAAGGTAGCGCGGCCAAACATCGCCCACGGTCACGGCTTGGGCAGTGGCGGCAGCTTTATCGGCAGCTTTGGCGGCCAGCCGGTCACGCTCCAACTCGCGGGGGTCTGTGCCATCGTCAACCAACCTTTTGAGCCCTTGGGCTTTGGTGCGTGCCTTTTCAATCGGCCAGTCTGCCAGCGTGCCGATATTGATTCGGATGGTCGCACCATTCAGGCGTGATTCGAAAACGTAGGTTTTTCGGCCTGTCGGGGTTGCCCGTAGTGCCAGCGTCGGGGTGTCGGTGTCCCATAGAAAAGCCTGGGGCTTGTCAGTCGGGCAGGTGAAGGCGTCAACCCGCCCGGCGTCAAACGAACCCGGTTTGCTTGCTGTTTCATGGCTTCCCCAAAATCTGTAGGCAATCTGTAGGCAGATTCGCCCAATAAAGGTGCATCCCAATCAACACTCAAGCTGTTCACCTATAAGGGCTATCCATTTAGCTCCACA
>NZ_DHXT01000128.1:5056-13518 GCF_002413825.1 Rhodoferax sp. UBA5149 | reverse complement strand
GGCGTAGTGCACGGTGTAGGGCGAGCAGGCTTCATTGGTCAGACGGGCCGAGCCGGGGCCTACCGCCATGAAGGGGCGCTTTTTTTCCTCGGCGACCTTGGCCATGGCCAGTGCGGTGGCCGAGTTGGTGCCGCCGATCAGCATGGACAGGCCGTCCTTGTCGATCCATTCGCGGGCTTTGGAACTGGCGACGTCGGCCTTGTTTTGGTGGTCGGCGGTTAGCACTTCAATCGGACGGTTCAATACCTTGCCGCCGAAATCCTGCACCGCCCACTTGACCATTTCACCGCCGGCCGGGCCGTCAATGTCGGCATACAGGCTGGACATGTCGGTAATGAAACCGATCTTGACCGGACCGGTGTTTTGCGCGGAGGCGGCGGTCGCGAATCCGATGGCCAATGCGGCGACGAGAGCGTTGAGTTTCATGGTGTCTCCTGGTTAGTTAGGTGTCGAAAAGCGGGGTCAAAAATCTGGATGATCTGTTGGCGATGGTGTTCGAGTTGGCGCATCTCAAACGCCCAGGTATTCCTGCAGCATGCTCATGTTTTGGGCCAACTCATTTTGTGCGAACTGTTTCACGATGGTGCCGTGCTCCATCACGTAAAAACGGTCGGCCAGCGGCGCGGCAAAACGGAAGTTCTGCTCCACCAACACGATGGTGTAGCCCTTGCTTTTAAGCGTCAGAATCATCTCGGCCAGCTTTTGCACGATCACAGGTGCCAATCCTTCCGAGATTTCATCAAGCAGCAGCAGGCGCGCTCCGGTGCGCAAAATGCGCGCCACTGCCAGCATCTGCTGCTCGCCGCCTGACAGGCGGGTGCCGGGGCTGGCCGCGCGCTCTTTCAGGTTGGGGAACATAGCGTAAATCTCTTCCACGCTCATGCCGCCGGGCGCAATGGTCGGTGGCAGCATCAGGTTTTCTTCCGCCGTCAGGCTGGCAAAAATGCCGCGTTCTTCGGGGCAGTAACCGACGCCGAGGTGGGCCACCTTGTGCGGCGCCATTTTGATGGTCTCAACGCCGTTGATTTTGATGGAACCTTTGCGCGTGCCGGTCAGGCCGACGATGGCACGCATGGTCGTGGTGCGCCCGGCGCCGTTGCGCCCCAGCAGCGTCACCACTTCGCCCTGGTGGACCGTCAGGTTCACGCCATGCAGGATGTGCGACTCGCCGTACCAGGCGTTCAGGTTGTCAATGCGCAGGAGCTCTTTTGTCATCAGTGTGCTCCCTGCAACTCAATGTTTGCGGTGCCCATGTAGGCTTCGATCACCAACGGATTGCGGGAGACCTCGGCATACGGGCCGTCGGCAATGATGGCGCCGCGTTGCAGCACGGTGATGCGGTCGGCAATTGATGAGACGACATTCATGTTGTGCTCCACCATCAGGATGGTGCGTCCGACCGAGACTTTTTTGATCAGCTGCGTCACGCGGTCCACGTCTTCGTGGCCCATGCCCTGCGTTGGTTCGTCCAGCAGCATCAGCTCGGGCTCCAGCGCCAGCGTCGTGGCCAGCTCCAGCGCGCGTTTGCGGCCGTAGGGCAGGTTGACGGTCAGCTCGTCAGCGAAGTCCTGCAGATCGACCTCGGCCAGCAACTGTCGGGCGCGTTCATGCAAATGAAACAGCGTGCTTTCGGCTTTCCAGAAGTGAAACGAGGTGCCCAGATTGCGCTGCAAAGCGGCACGCACATTCTCCAGCACCGTCATGTGGGGAAACACCGCCGAGATCTGAAAGGATCGGACGATGCCGCGCCGCGCCGTTTGCGCGGGTTCTTCTTTCGTGATGTCGACGCCGTTGAAGACGATGGTGCCCGTGGTCGGGTGCAGAAATTTGGTCAACAGGTTGAAGAAGGTGGTTTTGCCCGCACCATTCGGGCCAATCAACGCATGGATATGGCCACGCTGAACCTTCAGGTCGACTTGGTTAACGGCCACGAAGCCCTTGAATTCCTTGGTTAACCGATGCGTCTCAAGAATGAACTCCGCTGACAAATTACTCTCCGGCTACCGAGGTGGAATTGACGGACACACCGGCCCGCAACACGAAAGTGGATGCTAACGAGTTGCGCCGCGCCGCGGTAGCGGGTTAGCACTTAGGTAGTTTTACCAGCTGTGCCGCAAGCCAAAAACGAGACCACGCAGCTGCCGCACCCTGGTCGGCAGCGAGCGTGGGGGCTGGTGGGCCTAGCGTGCGTGCGTCACGCCGCCATCGACCACCAGCGTTGAGCCCACCACGTAGTCGCCAGCGCGTGAAGCCAGGTAAATCGCGGCGCCAGCCATATCTTCGTCCGTTCCTACGCGCCCGGCCGGAATGTGCGCCGCCACCGCTTCGCCGTGGTCGCGGGCGTCCTTGTTCATGTCCGACGCAAAGGCGCCGGGCGCGATGGCGCTCACCACGATGTTGTCCTTGATCAGGGTCAGGGCCATGCGACGTGTCAGTTGAATCAGGCCGGCCTTGCTCGCCGCATAGGAATAGGTTTCCTGCGGGTTGATCGAGATGCCGTCGATGGAGGCGATGTTGATGACCTTGGCGGGCTGTTTTTCACCCGCTTTGCGCAGCTGGGTGATCAAAGCCTGCGTCAGAAAAAAAGGCGTCTTCAAGTTCAGGTCAACGACCTTGTCCCAGCCGCTCTCGGGGAACTCGTCGAACGATGCGCCCCAGGCGGCACCGGCGTTGTTCACCAGGATGTCCAGTTGCGGCTCGTGCGCGGCGTAAGCCGCAGCCAGCGCCTTGGCGCCTTCTACCGTGGACACGTCCGCTGGCAGCGAAATGCAGTGGCCCAGGCTCGAGAGCTCTTTGGCAGTCTGGTCGCAGGCGGCGGCCTTGCGCGCCGAAATGTAGACGCGCGCGCCCTGCGCCAGAAAGCCAGCGGCAATCATGCGGCCGATGCCGCGAGAACCGCCAGTGATCAGCGCCGTGCGGCCTTGGAGGGAGAAAAGATTGTTCATGGACGGGTCCTGTGGAATGGGTGGGGTGGGAAGGGGGTGTCGCGCAGCTTAGCGCGGATCCTGGCGGCGGGGCGTCACTTTCGCGTCTGCCGGGCCAAGGCCTGCTTACCAGGCCATGCGTCGTTTTGTAGGCGTTACAGTGGTTAACTTCCCTTGAGTAAGTAATCAATTATTCCAAAATATTAAAAATTATGGTTTATTTGAATATTTTATAAAATATGTGAAATATAAATCCATATAAATACTAATTTCAACTACATATTTCTCGTTCATGCTTTTACCATTGGCACACTAATTTCTGGAGCAGTCTATGTGTGGCATTGTCGGCGCGGTCTCAAATCGCAACATCGTTCCCATCCTGGTGCAGGGCCTGGCCAGGCTGGAGTACCGCGGTTATGACTCCTGCGGTGTGGCGGTGGTTGCCAACGGCCTGCAGCGGGCTCGCAGCACCTCCCGCGTGGCGGAGCTGTCCGAGCAGGTGAACGCCAGCAAGCTAGAAGGCACAACCGGTATTGCCCACACGCGCTGGGCCACGCACGGCGCGCCGGTGGTGTGCAACGCACACCCTCATTTCAGCCACGGTACGGGGGTGGACGCCGCCAGTCGGCCGGGCCGCGTGGCACTGGTGCACAACGGTATCATTGAAAACCACGATGAGCTGCGGGCCTCTTTGCAGGCAAAAGGCTATGTGTTCCAGAGCCAGACCGATACCGAAGTCATCGCTCACCTGATTGACAGCCTGTACGACGGTGACATTTTCGAGGCGGTCAAGGCGGCGCTTCCCCAATTGCACGGTGCCTACGCGATTGCCGTGTTTTGCAAAGACGAGCCCCATCGCCTGATTGGCGCGCGGGCCGGGTCTCCCTTGATTCTGGGCGTTGGCAAGGACGGGCAGGAACATTTTCTGGCCAGCGATGCCATGGCGCTGGCCGGCGTGACCGACCAAATTGTCTACCTGGACGAAGGCGACGTGGTGGATGTCCAGCTGGGCAAATATTGGTTGGTGGACAAGGCACACAAGCCCGTGACACCAATGCAGCGCCCGGTCAAAACTGTGTCGGCGCACAGCGGTGCAGCCGAGCTGGGGCCGTATCGGCACTACATGCAAAAAGAAATTTTCGAGCAACCGCGCGCCATCGCCGACACCCTGGAAGGCGTTGACGGCATCGTGCCTGAGTTGTTTGCCGGCAGCGTCAGTGCGGCGCGGGTGTTCAAGGACATTGACTCGATCCTGATTCTGGCCTGCGGCACCAGTTACTACAGCGGCTGCACCGCCAAGTACTGGCTGGAGAGCATTGCCAAGATCCCGACGCAGGTGGAGGTGGCCAGTGAATACCGGTACCGCGATTCGGTTCCCAACCCGCGCACGTTGGTGGTCACCATCACCCAATCCGGCGAGACGGCGGACACACTGGCGGCATTGCGTCATGCCCAAAGCCTGGGCATGACCAACACCCTGACCATTTGCAACGTGGCCAGCAGCGCCATGGTGCGTGAATGCCAGCTCGCCTATATCACCCGCGCCGGTATCGAGATTGGTGTCGCCTCCACCAAGGCGTTCACCGCGCAACTGGCCGGTCTCTTTCTGCTGACGCTGGCGCTGGCCCAAGCCAAGGGACGCTTAAGTGAGTCCGAGGAGGCCCGGCACCTCAAAGCCATGCGTCATCTGCCTACCGCGCTGCAAGCGGTGCTGGCGCTGGAGCCGCAGGTCATTGCCTGGTCGGAAGACTTCGCAAAAAAAGAAAATGCGCTTTTTCTAGGCCGCGGTTTGCACTACCCCATTGCGCTGGAGGGTGCGCTCAAACTCAAGGAGATCAGCTACATCCATGCCGAGGCCTATCCGGCGGGCGAGCTCAAGCACGGCCCGCTGGCGCTGGTGACCAGCGCCATGCCGGTGGTGACGGTGGCGCCCAATGACGCGCTGCTGGAAAAGCTCAAGAGCAATATGCACGAGGTCCGCGCCCGAGGCGGCGTGCTCTATGTGCTGGCCGATGCCGATAGCCGCATAGAAAATGGCGAAGGTATTCACGTCATTCGCATGCCCGAGCATTACGGCGAGCTCTCGCCCTTGCTGCATGTGGTTCCTTTGCAGTTGCTGGCCTATCACACCGCCTGCGCCAAAGGAACCGATGTGGACAAACCTCGCAATCTGGCGAAGAGCGTCACGGTGGAATAGAGGCGGGGGGGGGGCACATAATTACTTTACACATGAAAATCCCGGTGCTCTGGCTTCGTTATAGACGCATTTTTTTCGTCCTGATGTTTCTAGTTGCGCTACTGGGCATTGTGCAATGGGCAGATCTGAGGCAGGACTTCAGCTTGGCATATTTGAGGCAGGCGCTTTCGGCAAACAGATGGACAGGACTGGCGGCGTTTGTATTGCTCTTTACCCTTGGCAATCTGGTGCAAGTTCCTGGCTGGCTCTTTCTCGCATCCGCAGTGTTGGTACTGGGCAAGTTGGGGGGCGGGTTGGCAACCTACGTCGCCGCCTGTATTTCCTGTGCAATCACTTTTTTGGCCGTTCGATGGGTGGGTGGCGACGCAGTCCAGAGAATGGACAGCCCACTCGCGTCCAAATGGCTCGCGCAATTGCATTTACATCCGATTCGCAATGTCCTCTTGTTGAGAACCGTGTTTCAAACCCTGGCGGCATTGAATTACGCCTTGGCCATGTCGGGCATCGGATTCAGGAAATACATGGTGGCAACCCTATTGGGCCTTCCCCTGCCAATTGCCATCTACTGTCTTTTGTTCGACTACATCGCAAAGATCGCGAACCTTGGTTAGAAGAACGTCTTCCCGCCTATGGCTTCACCAACACAGCTTGCTCCCGATACAACGCAGGCATCATGGTTTTTAGATTCACGATTTTGGGGAGATCAAAGCGGGCAATGTAAGACGAATCGGGATGCAGGGTTGCGTAGTTCTGGTGGTACTTCTCTGCCGGATAGAAGCCCTGTAGCGCACTCAATTGAGTCACAATTTTCCCGGGAAATACCTTGGCGGCATCGAGTTGAGCGATATAGCGCTCGGCAATCAACTTTTGACTGACGTCTTGGTAAAAAACGGCTGAACGGTATTGGGTTCCCGTATCCGGGTACTGGCGGTTGAGCTGTGTCGGATCGTGCGCCACAGAAAAATATATTTGCAGCAGTTGACCATAACTGATTTGTTGAGGGTCAAAGGTAATCTGCACCGCTTCTGCATGACCAGTTCCACCGCCACTGACTTGGTCATAGTCGGCTTCACCCGATTTACCGCCGGCATAGCCTGAGACTGCATTGAGTACCCCGCGCGTGTGTTGGAAAACCGCCTGGATTCCCCAAAAACACCCGCCAGCAAAAACAGTGCTCTGAGTGTTTCCAGCGAAGGGCGTTCCTCCGGCCAGCACCTCCTGGGAGGGTGCTGGTAGGGGCACTGGCTTTTCTGCCGTGGCGTTGGGGCTAAGGTAGACAGCGCCCAAAACGAGCGCACCCGCCAATAGCAGCATGTGCTTATTGGCGACGTTGAACCGGGGTGTTGGTAGTCCTGAGTGGGGTTGGGCCATGGTTGCTCCTCAATGTGATGTACAGGGTTGAAATCGACGTATCAGGTCTACCTCTTAGTCCACGCTGTGCCAGGGTTCTTACATCAAGAAAATAATTATCGAGGTTCTGTAAGAACGGGCTCGCTCGATGGACCAACCATCACAGGGCGAGGCCAATGCAGGCGCACTGATTGAGATTCCCCCCAAACCCACCTGAAAGGTAATGCATGGACAGCGGCAAACAAATAATTCATCCAGGCTGGCTGCGCGCTTCACATTGGATCAACGCGATTGCGGTGGTGATATTGGTCATGAGCGGCTGGAAGATTTACAACGCAACGGCATTTCTGGGATTTGCCTTTCCCAAAGATGTGACCTTGGGTGGTTGGCTCGGCGGCGCGCTGCTATGGCACTTCGCGGCGATGTGGGTTCTGGCCGTAAACGGCACGATCTACTTGTTACTCAATGCGGTGACCAAGCGCCTCTCTTCCAAATTCTTCCCACTCTTGCCAAAGCTCTTTGTGTCGGATTTGTTGTCCGCTTTGAAAGGACGGCTAGCCCATGCGGATCCACGCCAATACAACACGGTGCAGCGGGTGGCATATCTGTTCGTGATGTTCGATAGCGTGCTGTTGGTTTTGTCCGGCCTAGTCCTTTGGAAATCGGTGCAGTTTCCACTTCTGCGCGTGCTACTGGGAGGCTACGAGGGCGCACGGCTAATCCACTTTGCGGCTATGACTGCATTGGTGGCTTTTGTTGCTGTTCACCTGGTGATGGTCCTGCTGGTGCCACGCACGCTGGTGTACATGGTTCGTGGACGCTAGGAGTTATTTGTATGAACATCAAAACACCACTACGCCTTTCTATTGATCGCGATGCCGTCCTCAAGGAGGCGGTGGATCGCATAGGGCATGCCAATGCGGGCATGCGGGCCTCAAAGCGTAACTTTTTGCGCCAGTCACTGACGTTGGGTGGGCTCAGCATGCTGACCGGCTGCACGCTGGTTGACCAAGACAGCGTGGAGTCCGCACTCACACGCATCTCCCGTTTCAATGACGAGGTTCAAGGTTGGCTGTTTGACCCCAATCGTCTGGCACCCACCTATCCCGATTCGATGATTACGCGTCCCTTCCCCTTCAACGCGTTTTACGGCGAAGAAGAGATTCGTGAAATCGATGGCGGCAGTTTCCGGCTAGAGGTCGCAGGGCTGGTCTCTGACAAGCGCCGGTGGAGCCTGGCGGAATTACGGGCCATGCCGCAAATCGACCAGGTTACCCGTCACATTTGTGTCGAGGGCTGGAGTGCCATTGGCAAATGGGGAGGAGTGTCCTTTGGACGCTTCTTGCGCCTGGTGGGTGCAGACCTTACAGCGAAATATGTCGGGTTCAAATGTTCCGACGACTACTTCACCAGCATTGACATGGCAACGGCCTTGCATCCTCAAACCACTCTGGCACTCACTTATGACGGACAACCCTTGCCGCCCAAGTACGGCTTCCCGATGAAATTGCGGATGCCAACCAAGTTGGGCTACAAAAACCCCAAACATATTCAAGCGATTTTCGTCACCAATACCTACCCTGGCGGTTACTGGGAAGACCAAGGGTACAACTGGTTCGGAGGTAGCTGAGTTTTCTCAAGCTGCGTCCAAACATCGGCACTTTTGCCACTCACTGCAACAAGCAACTTTTAGGAGTAACCATGAATAAATTGACCGCAACCATCCTCTCCGCCTGCATGCTGCTGGCTACCACCGGTGCAATGGCTGATGAAATGAAGAAAGACGCCATGGGCAAAGAAGCCATGGGCAAAGACGCCGTGAGCAGGGATGCAATGGCGAAAGATGGAATGAAGAAAGACGCGATGGGCAAAGACGCCATGGTGAAGTAATTTTTTGGGTTCTTCATCAATTTCACTGTCATTTCCCCCTCACTGCGGGACAATCCAGTGATTCAAAATTACCAACTCGAACATGAAAGACACCGCGCTGT
>NZ_DHXT01000128.1:0-4871 GCF_002413825.1 Rhodoferax sp. UBA5149 | reverse complement strand
ATGAAAGACACCGCGCTGTATGAGCAGCTTCTTGGGCTGAAGGCACCTTGGTCGGTCAAGAAGGTAGACCTTTCTTTGGCTGAAGCGAGCGCCAGTGGCGTCGCCTCGATACCAGCCAGTTCGAGACCGTCATCAAAGCACGTATTCCCCAACTCAAATACAGTGACGGCGCTGTCGAGGAGTTGACGGTACCCTGGGCGGAGCGCTACTGCCGGGTCACCACCTTGATGGCTGCGTTTGTTATCAAACTGCTTGAGGCGTGGGGCCTGCGGCAGGCTTTTCGACATGGCCGCCGAATTCATGCCGCATCGCCGATTGCACGCGGTTGGCGAAGTCGGCCTCGCCGCGTGAACTGAAGCGCGCGTAGAGCGCCGCACTCAGTACTGGCGCCGGCACCGCTTCATCGATGGCGGCCTGGATCGTCCAGCGGCCTTCGCCGGAGTCGGAAACGCGCCCTTCGAAGCCGGCCAGCGCAGGATCGTCGGCCAACGCGGCCGCGGTCAGGTCGAGCAGCCACGACCCGATCACGCTTCCACGTCGCCAGACCTCTGCGATCTCGGCCAGGTTCATCTCGTACTGATACAGCTCGGGGTGGCGCAGCGGAGTTGTCTCGGCATCGACGACACTGGCGCGCTTGCCGACATTGGCGTTGTGCAGGATGTTCAGACCCTCGGCGTACGCCGCCATGACGCCGTACTCAATGCCGTTGTGCACCATCTTGACGAAGTGGCCGGCGCCGTGCGGCCCGCAATGCAACCAGCCCTGATCGGCGCTGCCACTGCCGGGTTTGCGCCCCGGTGTCGGTTTGGCGCTGCCCGCGCTTGGCGCCAGTGTTTTGAACACCGGAGCCAGCTGTTGCACCGCTTGGTCATCACCGCCGATCATCAGACAGAAGCCGCGCTCCAGTCCGGCTACGCCGCCGCTGGTTCCCACGTCGACATAGTGGATACCCGACGCCTGCAACGCGGCCGCGCGACGCAGGTCGTCATGGTAGTAGGAGTTGCCGCCGTCAATGACGATGTCGCCAGCGTCGAGCAGCGGTGTCAACTGTGTCAGGAGGTCGTCGACGGCCGCCGCAGGCACCATCAACCAGATCGCACGCGGTTGCGTCAGCGAGGTGACCAGATGCTGCAGCGAAGTCGCGCCGGTTGCGCCGAGTGCCACCAGACGCTCGATGCCCTTCGGGTCGCGGTCATGGATGACGCAGTCGTGCCCTCCGTGCAGCAGCCGCGTTGTCATACTGGCACCCATGCGGCCCAGTCCAATCATGCCGATTTGCATCTTTATGCTCCAGTCTTGTGGATTCGCACGACGATCGCGTGTTCGCCGCCGTCGTCGGTCAGGGGGATGGTTGAGCCGGGAAGCTCGGCGCCATCCACGGTCAGGTGCGGGCCATCATCCTCAACGGTTGTTTGCAGCACCTTGATTCGGTAGAGCGTTGCGCGATACCGATAGTTCACTTCATAGGAGTCCCAGTGAGCCGGCAGGCACGCAGCGAATCGCAGACTGTTCGATTCGACGTTCAAGCCCAGCAGTGACTCGAGAATGAAACGCGACATCCAGCCGGCCGAGCCGGTGTACCAGGTCCATCCGCCGCGGCCGGTGTGCGGCGGCAGCGCGTACACATCCGATGCGATGACGTAAGGCTCGGTCTGGTAGGTCGCGATGGCCTGCGGCGAATCCGCATGTCTGACCGGGTCGATCATCGTGAACAGTTCCCATGCGCGCCGCGCATCGCCCAGCGCAGCGAACGCCATGGCCGTCCAGACGGCTGCATGCGTGTACTGGCTGCCGTTCTCGCGCACGCCGGGAACGTAGCCCTGGATGTAGCCCGGACTGGGATCGGAGTGGTCAAAGGGCGGACCAAGCAACTGGATCAACGCCGAGTCGCGGTGCACGAGCTGTGCATCGACGGCGTCCATCGCCTGACGCACACGCTGCGGATCGCCTGCGCCAGACAAGACCGCCCAGCTCTGCGCAATCGAGTCGATGCGGCACTCGGCGTTGGCCGAGGTGCCCAGGGGTGAACCATCGTCGAACCAGCCGCGGCGGTACCACTGGCCATCCCATGCGCTCTTCTCGATGTCAGCGCGCAGCGCGGCTCCCTTGACCGCGCAGCGTTGTGCCAATGCGGCGTCACCGTACTGCTGGGCCACGGCACCGAACTGCGTCAGAACCGAACAAAGAAAGAAGCCCACCCAGACGCTCTCGCCCTGGCCGTCGGCGCCGACCAGATTCATTCCATCGTTCCAGTCGCCCGCACCCATCAGCGGCAAACCGTGCACACCGAAACGCAGGCCGTGCTCGATCGCCCGTACGCAGTGTTCGTACAGGCTGCCGGTCTGGTCGGACCGTGTGGGAAGGTCGTAGTACGACGCTTCGTGGTCCTTGAGTGCCCGGCCTTCCAGGAAATTAACCTGCTCGTCCAGCACGCCGGTGTCACCCGTGACCACCACATAGCGGCACACCGCCAGCGGCAGCCACAGGTAGTCGTCCGAACACCGCGTTCGCACGCCCCTTCCCGACGGTGGGTGCCACCAGTGCTGCACATCACCTTGAGGAAACTGGCGCGACGCGCAGCACAGCAGGTGCTCGCGCACCAAGGTGGGCGCGGCATGGACCAAAGCCATCACGTCCTGCAACTGATCGCGAAACCCGAAGGCGCCGCTGGATTGATAGAACGCGTTGCGAGCCCAGAGCCTGCACGCGAGGGTCTGGTACAGCAACCATCCGTTGAGCAGGACATCGAGGGAGCGATCCGGCGTTTCAACCTGCACCGCGCCGAGCGTGTGCGTCCAATACCGCGTCACCTCGGCCCGTGCCTCGCGTGCCGCGGTGGGGCCGCGCCAGCGCTTTACGAGCGCACTTGCCTCCTCGCGAGTTGCGCCGGTTCCCAGGCGAAAGACCAGCTCGTGCTTCTGCCCGGCGGCCAAAGTGAAGGGCACGCGGATGGCGCCACAGGGATCGAGCGCCGAGCCCACGGCGCCGCAAAACCGCGGAGCCCCCATCGCGGCGGGATGGCGCAGCGTGCCGTGGTGACCCAGGAATGCGCTGCGATCGCCGCACACGCTGGTGCCCGGCAGCTGTGCCCCATCGACATCGAAGAACGCGGTGCGCCCGGCGAAATCGGTGTTGAACGGGTTTTGGGCGAACAGCGCACCGCTGCCTGCGTCGATTTCGGTGCTCACATGCATGGCCGTCTTCGTCCGCTCGTCGCCGAGCACCCATTCGAGATACGCGGTCGCGGACAGGCTGCGTTCCCGGCCCGACTGATTGCACAGCTTCAACACCATGAACTTGACCGGCGCATCGATGGCGACGAACACAGTCAACTCGGAATCGATTCCGTTTTCGCTGTGCTCGAACACGCTGTAGCCGAAGCCATGACGGGTCAAGTAGGGCATCGAGCCGGCGCTCGGCAACAGCGTGGGCGACCAGTAAGAGCCGCTCGCCTCGTCGCGCAGGTAAAACGCCTCGGTATTGGCATCCCCGACCGGATCGTTCGACCAGGGCGTGAGACGAAACTCTTGCGCGTTCTCGCTCCAGGTGTTGGCGCTGCCGCTTTCGGAGACCAGGGTGCCGAAGAACGGATTTGCCAGAACGTTCACCCATGGAACCGGCGTCATCTGCCCAGCCGCGATCGTGATGACATATTCGCGCCCGTCCGGCGTAAACCCGCCCAGCCCATTGCCCAGGACCAGCTGGGGTTTGAGCGGTCCGTGCGACAGCTCGAATCGCGCCCTGGTTTGGCCGGCGTTGCCCCGTGCCACGGCTGGGATCGAGCCGAAGGGCGGCTTCAACCCACGCCGTTCGAGTTGTCGCGCCAGCGGCCCGTCGTCATCGTTCACAGCGACCCGTGCCACCGCCTGCAGAAGAATGCGATCCGCTGGCGCGACCTGGTCCAACTTGCGCACAAAGATGCCGCCAGGTTTGTCGATGCGCTCAGCTTGGCCACAAGCAGCGATCAGCGCATTGATCTGCGGATGCAGGTCGGGTCCATCCACGTCGCGTTCCGCAGTGAGGATGACCAGGTCCACCTCCAGTCCGAAATGGCGCCAGTAAGCGTGGGCCAGCACGAGCCGGCGCGCCGACTCAAGATTCGCCGGGTCTGCGATGCCCAGCAGGACGATCGACAGATCCCCTGAAATCGCGTAGCGCCACAGTCCGGCCTGACCCTGACGGTTGCTGGCGAGAACGCTTGGGTCGGCACGCAGCCACGCGTTGGCATAGAGCACGGATGCGGCCAGGTTCGCGTAGAACAGCCCATCCGCGTCACTGGAGCGCAACCCGCTCAGAACGGCTTGTGAATAAGTCGACGCGGAACCTACAACCCGGTCTGCCATCGTCTGCTGCTGGTACTTTCGAACCAGATCGGTACACGCTTCGTGGGTGCTGGCGACGCCCGTGACCAGATCGACGGTGGCGGCCTCCCCCGGGTCGAGCCGGATGCAGCAACGAATCGCAGCGACCGGATCGAGCACGGAGCCGGCGCTGCCCGACAGGACCGCGTTGCGGTCCAGGGCCTGCGGGTCGGCCGTGCTGCGGCCGCGGCCGATGAAGCGAGCGCGATCGGTCTCGTACGAGACGGCTTCTCCTTGCCGCTGCTGCGTGGCCAGCAGATGGAACATGGATGGAGCCGGCTCGCTTGGAGCGCGCGCACGGCGGGTGCAGACGATGGCTTGCGACTGGCCGAGGATCTCGGTTTCGACAAACAGCTTCTCGAACGCCGGATGGGCGGAGTCAGTGGCGCCAGGCGCGAGCACGATTTCCGCGTAGCTCGTGATATCGAGCGTTCGGCGCACGGATGAACGGTTGCTGATGCGGATTCGACGCAACTCGACGTCGTCGTCGCTCGACACGGCAATGTCGGT
>NZ_DHXT01000194.1:11390-12369 GCF_002413825.1 Rhodoferax sp. UBA5149 | reverse complement strand
GTGTTCGCGCACCGCTCGGGCGAGCGCGGCCATGAATTCATGCTGCAGCATCTGGGCGTGCAGGCCTTGCTGGATCTGGGGCTGCGCCTGGGCGAAGGCTCTGGGGCGGCGCTGGCCTGGCCGCTGTTGCAGTCGGCTTGCAGCATCCTGCGCGACATGGCCAGTTTTGTGTCGGCAGGGGTGTCCGAAAAATCCGCGGCCCAGACCAGCGCCGTTTGATGATGCGCCGCTTCTGCCGCCATTACCTGCTGTCCTTGCAGTTCTTCACCCGCATTCCGGTCACCGGCCGGCTGGCCGACTGGGTCGGTTACAGCCCGGCCATGCTGCGCGCCAGTGCCGGGCATTTTCCGGGCGTGGGCTGGCTGGTCGGTGGGCTGGTGGCGGCCTTCACGGCGCTCTTGCTGGCGGGGCTCGGGTCCAGCGTGTTTGCGCCACTGGTGGCGGCGGTGTGGGGCACGGCCTTGGGGGTGCTGATCACCGGCGCCTTCCACGAGGACGGCCTGGCCGATGTCTTTGACGGGCTGGGCGGCAGCCCGGAGCGGGAACGGGCCTTGATCATCATGAAGGACTCACGGGTGGGTGCCTTCGGCGCGATTGCCGTGGTGCTGGCGCTGCTGGCCAAGGTGTCATTGCTGGCGCTGTTGGGCTCGGTCAGCGGCACGGTATTGTGTACGGCACTGTTCTTGGCGCACGTGGTGTCGCGTACCTGGCCGCTGCTGCTGATCCGCCTCATGCCGCATGTGGGGGACGCAGCGGGTTCCAAGTCCAAGCCGCTGGCGGATCAGATCAGCGGCGCCAGCCTGTTCACCGCCTTTTTATGGTGTTTTATGGCGCTAGCCCTCGTCGTCTATTCGCAAGCAGCTACTAATTTCATAGCGACTGAGAAGCCGGGGATGGCGCTGCTGCAAGCGCTGGTCTCGGCACTGGCTATGTCTGCCGTGGCGTGGGGGCTGATGGGGCGCTGGTTTTGGCGGCGTCT
>NZ_DHXT01000194.1:6853-11087 GCF_002413825.1 Rhodoferax sp. UBA5149 | reverse complement strand
CAACCCCTGATCGCGCCGGGCGTTTGCTACGGCGCCACCGATGTGGCGGCGGATGCTCAGGCCACGCGGCAAACGGCCCACGCGCTGGCACAGCGCTTGCCGACTGGCGTTTGCGTTATTTCGTCTCCGCTACAAAGATGTGAGCGCCTCGCGCACTGTTTACGGGGGCTACGGCCCGATTTGCCTTATAAGACCGAGGCGCGGCTGGTCGAGATGGACTTTGGCTGCTGGGAAGGCCAGCGCTGGGACGCTGTTCCCAAAGCCGACTTTGAGCGCTGGACGGCCGACTTTGACGCGCATCGCTTTGGTGGACGCGAGAGCGTGTCCGAATTCATGCAACGCGTGGCCGCGGCCTGGGACGAGACGCAACAGCAGGGGCGTGATGCCGTGTGGATCACCCATGCCGGTGTCATCCGTGCCGCCACCCTGCTGGCGCAGGGCGTGCGTCAGGTGGCGCAGGCGACGCAGTGGCCGCGCCAGGCGCCAGCCTTTGGTCGGTGGTCTGAAATTGAGGCTTGAGCGGGCCGGATCAGATCCCTTCAAGCAGTTTCTATCCGGTTGCGTCCATTCGCCTTGGCGCGGTACAGGCCGGTGTCGGCTCGCGTCATCAGCGTCTCGACGGTGTCGCTGTCTTGCCGGTTGGTGGTGATACCAATGCTCACGGTGCAGTAGGGCGCCTGGTCGGCCTGGGCGCAGACTTCGCGAATCCGCTCGGCCACTGAAATGGCTTCGTCCAGCGTGGTTTCCGGCAATAGCGCCATAAACTCTTCCCCGCCAAAACGTCCCAAGTGATCCGGTCCGCGCAACAAGGCGCTGACCTTGGCCACAAAATTAACCAGTACCCGGTCGCCGACCTGATGGCCATGGCTGTCATTCACCGATTTGAAATGGTCCAGATCCATCATCAGCAGTGCCAGGCTGCGGCCATGGCGGTGGCAGCGCTCCAGCTCGGCCCGGCAAATTTCGTCCATTTGCCGGCGCGTCAGGGCATTGGTCAGTGAATCATGGTTGGCCAGATGCTCCAGCTCGGTGCGCAAGCGGTCGGTGGCCATCAGCACGGTGCTGATGGAGAACAACAAAACGGAAAAAGAGAAACTGGCGACGTAGATCAGCTGAATAACCGATGTGCCAAAAAATTCAGTGTTCGCCGGGAAAGAAAAAAGAAAGGAGCTTGCCAAACGCACGACCTGGATAGCGCCGATGAATGTCAGGACGCCCACCGCCAGCGCCTTGGAAAAAGTGACTGAACCCTGCTTGACAATGACATGGGCGTGCACCCCGGTCAGGCAGGCCGTCATCACCGTGGTCAAAGCCATGCGCACGTGGTAATTGGGTTCGACCAGGTTGAACCACAGCTGGATCAGCGACAGCCCCGAGATCACGATCATCCATGGCGCCACGCGGGGCTTGACGCCAAAAAAACGCTGGGTGCCGACATAAGCCAGATAAAGCCCGCACCAGAGCAGAAAACTGGAAACAGAAATGGAGACCAGATCCGGCAGCCCGCCGCGCCCCGCCACCAGCAGGCCAGCCACAAACAGCACCAGCAGCGCCGCGGACCATTCACTCAAACCCTTGATGGAACTCGGGTAATTGCGCTTGAGCGAATACAAGACCAGCGACATCAAGCCGCTCATGACGCTGGCCAACAAAATGACGGTGCGGGGTTCGATAAAGTTCATGGGAATTTCGGGGTCTCACTGCGGTCGCGTCGACTTGGTTTTGAAGTCGCAATACGGGCTGACGGCGCATTGCCAGCACAACGGCTTGCGCGCCAGACACACATAGCGCCCATGCAGAATCAGCCAGTGATGGGCGTCCACCAGGTAGGCGGCGGGGATGCGTTGGAGCAATTTTTGCTCGACTTCGAGCGGCGTTTTGCCTGGTGCCAGGCCGGTGCGGTTGCCCAGGCGAAAGATATGGGTATCGACGGCCATGGTGGCTTCGCCGAACGCGACATTCAGCACCACGTTGGCCGTTTTTCGCCCGACGCCGGGCAGGGCTTGCAGCGCTTCGCGCGTGCGCGGCACCACGCCACCGTGCTGCGCCACCAGGATCTGGCAGGTTTGCAGCAGGTGTTTGGCTTTGCTGCGGAACAGGCCAATGGTCTTGATGTAATTTTCCAGGCCGTCCTGCCCGAGATCGAGTATTTTTTGCGGCGTGTTGGCCACCGGAAAGAGGCGGCGCGTGGCCTTGTTCACGCTCACATCGGTGGCCTGGGCCGACAGCAGGACAGCCGCCAACAACTCAAAGACCGACGCGTACGCCAGCTCGGTTTGCGGCTGCGGGTTGGTGGCCTTGAGCGTGGCGAAAAAGCGTTCAATGTCAGCGGGTGTCATGCGTAGTATTTTTTTTGGCTCAGGCAGGCGCTGCAGCGAAGTCCGATCGAGGGGCGAATCAGGCTGCGGAGTTGGATCGTCGACGGAAATATCAAACAGTGTAATGCGGCTTATTCTGAATCGCAGCGCCATTCTTTTGCGGTGCCCGCGAGCGCTGTTCGACGGTGTAGGCGGTGCGTCGGCATGCATATGAACAATTTTGTGTATGTGTGCCAGCCAACAGACCCTATCAACAAGTATGGAAATACTCATGCCGGTGATGTAACACGCGAAAGCGAGTGCGCAGAACGCAAGAAGTCGCAGCGGCAACGGGTCGGGCGACCACAAAGAAGATCTTTTGTAACTTATTTTTAGGAAACGTCAGATGAACACATTCGAGAGCTATTCCTCCGCCCGTCCATGGCTTATGGCATTGATGATGGCCACATTTGTGGCTGGATGCGGCGGTGGAGGCGAGGTTGAGTCTGCGGTTGCAAGCCCGAACGCACACCAATTGGCCGCTGCCAATGGAACAGGTATCGCTGGCCGAGGCCCAGCGCCGGTCAACCTCAGATCAGCCGGTACGTTCGCGATTTTGAGCAAGACCGGGATCACCGACGTTTATGCCTCTGCCATTACGGGCGATGTGGGAACCAGCCCGATTACCGGTGCGGCTCTGCTTCTCACGTGTGGGGAAGTGACGGGAAAAGTTTACGTCGTCGATGCGGCGGGTCCTCTTCCCTGCGCGATCAATGATGCCACCACCCTGACGGCGGCGGTGCTCGACATGGAAACCGCCTACCTCGACGCTGAGGGACGCGTATCGCCCGATTTTACGGAGCTGGGCGCTGGTGAGGTGGGCGGACTGACCCTCACGCCTGGCCTCTACAAATGGGCTACCGATCTCCTGATTACCACTGATGTCACGCTGTCGGGCGGTCCGAACGACGTCTGGATCTTCCAGGTGGCGGGAAATCTGAACCAGGCCAACGCTGCGCGGGTGACCCTGGCCGGCGGCGCACAGGCCAAGAACATCTTCTGGCAGGTCGCTGGCGCTGCGACCATTGGAACAACTGCTCACTTTGAGGGCGTCGTGCTGGGTAAAACGCTGGTTGCCGTGAACACGGGCGCCTCGGCCAACGGCAGGCTGCTGGCGCAGACAGCGGTCACGCTTCAGATGAATGCGGTGACACAGCCCGCCCCGTAAGGTCGCCAGCAGCACTACATGGCGCGGACTCGGAGACGTAGTCAAGCGGTTCGCGCCTGGCGGGATTGGATGAGGCTTTCATTTTTGTGTGTTACCTCTGAACAATAATAGGGAGGTAACCACAATTGCTCCCCATTTGTCCCAGGGGGAAATGAAAATGAAAGACCTCCATGCAATTCGCTGAGCGCCTGAACAACATCGAAACCTCCGCCATCCGCGAACTCTTCAAGCTGCTGGGCAAGCCCGGCATCATCAGCTTTGCCGGCGGCTTTCCGGACCCGGCGCTGTTTGATGTGCAAGGTATCAAGGAGTGCAGCAACGCCGTGCTCAGCGCCAGCCCCGGCCCGGTGCTGCAATACGGCGCCACCGAGGGCTACCAGCCGCTGCGCGAGGGCATCAGCACCTTTATGGCCAACAAGGGCGGGGCAGGCAGTGGCGCTGGCGCCACGGTCACACCTGAAGGCCTGATCGTCACCACCGGCAGCCAGCAGGCGCTGGACCTGATCGGCAAGACCATGATCTCGCCGGGCGACAAGGTGATCGTGGAGGCGCCCACCTTTTTGGCCACCATCCAGTGCTTTCGCCTGTACGGCGCGCAGCTGATCGGCGCCCCGATTGACGCCGACGGCGTGGACGTCGACAAGCTCGAAAAACTGATCGAAGAACACAAACCGAAGCTGGTCTACCTGATCCCCACCTTCGGCAACCC
>NZ_DHXT01000194.1:0-6562 GCF_002413825.1 Rhodoferax sp. UBA5149 | reverse complement strand
GACCAGGTGCCCGGCAGCCGCGATTGGCTCGCCCATTGCGGATCGTTCAGCAAAATTCTGAGCCCGGGTCTGCGCGTGGGCTGGCTGATTGCGCCCGCGGAGTTGTTGGCCAAAGCCACCATGTGCAAGCAGTTCAGCGACGCCCACACCAGCAACCTGAGCCAGGCCATCGCCGCCCACTATCTGACGTTGAACCGGCTGGACGCGACGCTGGCCGTGGTGCGCAGCACCTATGCCGAACGCGCGCGCGTCATGGCCGAATCCTTGCGCCGCGAGCTCGGTAGCGCCATCGAGTTCAACCAGCCGCAGGGCGGCATGTTCTTCTGGGCCAAGCTCACCGGCGCAGAAGGCCGCGGTCGCAACGCCCCCGACTTTGCCAAACGCGCCATCGACCAAGGCGTGGCCTTTGTGCCCGGCGCGCCGTTCTTCGCACACGATCCTGATCTGTCCACCTTGCGCCTGAGCTTTGCAACAGTCGGGGTGGAGAAGATTGAAGAGGGGATTGGGCGGCTGGGGCAGGCGCTTTAGTCAGATGCGCTTACTTGGCGGGGTAGCTGCTTTTGGGGTAGCCTAAGCGAGCCAGTGCCTGTTTGATACGGGCATTGAAAGCGTCGCTGACGCTGTCGATGCCCTGGTCCACCGCGTTGCTTGCATCGTTGATGCGGCCCTTGAGCAGATCGGCGTTGCTGTCGATCGCACCCCGCCCCTGAGATTCGAGTTTTTCGCCGGCCTTCACCAGCGCTTCGAAGGCTTTCTCACCCTTGGCGCCGGTTGCCGTGGTGGCCTTGGCCAGTGCGCCCAGACCCGCCAGCCAGATGGCGCGCTGGGAATCGATCAGCTTGAACGAGGCGTCCCGTGTCAAATGCACGACGCTAGTGACCTTCCGGCGGCTTCGGGTCGCCACCTGTTTCAGCGTAGCGGGCTCGGTTTCGGCGGTCGATTTGGTTTTTACCGCGACGGCCTTGGCCTTTGATTTGGCTGCGGCAGTCTTTGCCACGGTGGCCCTGACGCGTGATTTGGCGGCGACAGTTTTGGCCGTCTTCGCTGTTTTGGTTGCAGTGGTCGCTTTGGTGGTCGCCATGAAAAACTCCCTCATTGATTGATGAAACCGGCCAATGAATCAGTGCATGTCAGTGCATGACCGTGATGCACAAACAAGTGTCTCTGAGTCCCTCTAAGGGCCGCAAGCTAACTTCACGCAGTGACATGCCGTGAATTGTTTCCTGACTATTCGGGTATCGTCAAGCCATGCTGCGCAAATCAATCCCTCTTTTTATGCCCCGATTCGACGCGGTCGACGCTTTGCGTGGCTTTGCCATGGTGTGGATGACGGCGTTTCACTTCTGTTTTGATCTCAACCACTTTGGGTTTTGGCAACAGGATTTTTACCGCGACCCGACCTGGACCTGGCAGCGCACCTTGATCTTGAGCCTGTTTTTATTTTGTGCGGGCTTGGGCCAAGCCATCGCGGTGGCGCAGGGGCAAAGCTGGTCGCGTTTTTGGCGCCGTTGGGTGCAGGTGGTGGGGTGTGCCTTGCTGGTCACCGCGGGCTCGTGGCTGATGTACCCGCAAACTTTCATCTATTTCGGTGTGCTGCACGGTATTGCCTTGATGCTGATCATCGCGCGCTTGACGACCCGCTGGGGCGGCTGGCTGTGGATTCTGGGTGGCGTCGCAATTGCTACTAAATTCATAGCTGCTTACGCAATGGATATGGGGGCCATGGCCCATTTTTCCGATATGTTTAACGCGCCACGGCTGAACTGGCTGGGCCTGATTACGCGCAAACCCATCACCGAGGACTATGTGCCGCTGCTGCCCTGGCTGGGCGTGATGTGGTGGGGTGTGGCCGGCGGCGCCTGGTTGTCGAGCCGAGGCGCCGGGCGCTTGTCGTGGCCCTTGCCCGTGGCGATGAAGCCCTTGGCAATCCTGGGGCGCTGGAGTCTGAGCTATTACCTGCTGCACCAGCCGCTGATGATCGGCGCCTTGATGGCGGTGGGCTGGCTGGTCAACTAGAAAAAAACAAGAAACGCGAGCGAAAAAAAACGCGGCCTTAACCGCGTTTTTTTCAGAAGTCGCCAGCCAAACTATTCGATTTTGGCTTTGGCGCGCAGTTCTTCCTGGAACTTCGACATCTTTTGTTGCTGCAGTTGCTGTGCGATTTGAGGTTTGACGTCGTCAAATTTTGGCAACTGGGCGTCACGAATATCGTCCAGACGAATGATGTGATAGCCGAATTGCGTCTTGACCGGCGTCTCGGTGATTTTGCCCTTGGCCAGCTTGGTCAGGGCTTCGGAGAATTCGGGGACATAGTTGCCAGGGCCGGCCCAGTCGAGATCGCCACCCTTGGCGCCAGAGCCTGGATCTTTGGAGGATTTTTTGGCGATTTCTTCAAATTTTCCGCCTTTTTTCAGCTGGGCAATGATGGCTTTGGCCTGGTCTTCTTTTTCAACCAGGATGTGGCTCGCTTTGTACTCCTTGCCACCGTTGGCCGCTGCAAATTTGTCGTACTCGGCCTTGATCTCGGCATCGGTGACGGGGTTGGTCTTTTGATAATTGCCAAACAGCTCACGAATCAGAATCGTCTGGCGCGCCAGTTCGATCTGGGTTTTGAAGTCTTCCGTGGTGTCCAGTCCCTGTTTCTGGGCTTCCTGAATGAAAATTTCGCGGGCGATCACTTCGTCCTTGAGCTGGCCCTGAATTTCAGGCGTCACCGGGCGGCCCGAGCGGGCGATCTGCTGCGCCAGCGCGTCCACGCGTGCTTTGGGCACCGCTTTGCCATTGACGATGGCCACGTTTTGCGCCAAGACAACCGGTGCCAGAGTGCCCAGTAGCGCGGCAGCGGCAATGGCTGATATGAGTTTCAATTTCATTCGGGGTCCCTAAGTAATAAGTTCTAAATAACCAGGATCAAACGGGTGGTAAATGGGCTTCAATGGCCAGCGCGTGCAGGCCCTGGTCCATGAAATCTTGCAGCGCATCATACACAAGGCGATGCCGCATCACGGCGGTCTTGCCGGTAAATAAATGTGAAGTGATGCGCACCCGAAAATGGGTGCCAAAGCCGCTGCCATTGGCGCCCGCATGGCCGTTGTGCTGGAAACTCTCATCCACCACCTCCAGCGAGGTCGGTTGCAGGGTTTGGCGCAAACGCTGGTCGAGCAGTTGAGCGGTGGGTGCTGTTGACGTGGTGGAAGTCATGGTGGGTTGGGGGCCTGGGGTTCGTCGGCTTTGAGGTAACGCGAAATATAGAAGCCCTGACCCACGATGAAGACCAGCGGAAACGCATAGCCCCAGAGCTTGAAGTTGACCCAGGCTTCCGTGCTGTAGTAGGCCGCCACATAGGCATTGATCAGCGACATGAAAGCGCAGTAGGCGACCCAGACCACGTTGAGCCGCATCCACACCGGGTCCGGCAATTCCATCTGGCTGCCCAGCATCAGTTTGAGAAAGTTTTTCTTCCACACCCAAACCGCGAGTGCCAATCCGATGGCCATGGCGGCATACAGCACGGTGGGTTTCCATTTGATGAAGCGGTCGTCGTGCAGCACCAGGGTCAAGGCGCCAAAAACCAGCACCAACGCCAGCGTGACCTTGTGCATGATCGTCAGTTTGCGGTCAATCGCATAGATCAGGCTCATCTGAAGCAGGGTCGCGACCATCAATACGCCGGTGCCCGCGTAAATGTCGTAAACCTTGTAAGCGCCGAAAAACAGCAGGATGGGGAAGAAGTCGATCAGTATTTTCATTTAGGGCTGAAGTTTAACGAAGCTGAGTTCATGCAATAGCGCAGGCCGGTGGGCGCCGGGCCGTCTTCAAACACATGGCCCAGGTGCGCGCCGCAATCGGCGCAGTGCACTTCGGTGCGACGCATCCCCAGCATGCCATCGACCTTGGTGCCCACGGCCGCCTCGTCGATCGGCTGGAAATAGCTGGGCCAGCCGCAGCCGGACTCGAACTTGGTGCTGGCATCAAACAAGGGCTTGTCGCAGCAAATGCATTTATAGACGCCATCGGCCTTGTTGTCTTCCAGTTTGCCGGTGTAGGCACGTTCGGTGGCTTCATGGCGCGTGACCTCGAAGGCCCGCGGCTCGGCGCCTTTTTCTGCCAACAGGGCTTTCCATTGGGCGTCGGTTTTTTCAATTTTGTAGGTCATGACGGGGCTCACGGTTTGGGGGATGGTTCAGGAACTGCAGCTGATTTCGATGCCCGCGGCCCAATCGGGCGGGAAGTCGGCGTAGGCTTCAAAACCAGGATGCTCCTCGAAGGGGGACTCAAGCAGCATCAGCAAGGTATCGACCTGCGAAAAGTCTTTAAGTTTCGCTCTTTTGATAGCCTGTTCGCCCAAATGGTTGCGCAGCACAAACTTGGGATTGGTTCTTAACATTAAATCGGTCGCTAGCCCGCGTGGAATATGCGCCAGCCGCTCCGAATAGCGTAGCAACCAGGCGTCGGCCGCGGGGCGGTCCAGAAACAGATCACGCACCGCTTCGGTGTCGGTGCCGGCGCTGGAATGGCTCAGGCGCCGCCAGAAGATGGTGTAGTCCACCCGGTCCTGGGCCAGCAGCTTGAGGATGTCTTCAATCAGGGCTCGGTCATGCGCCGACGCATCCCTTGAATTTTCGTCGTCAAGATTCACCAGACCCAGCTTGGCGCGCATCAGCCGTTCCAGGGCGGCGGGAAACACGGTTTTATAGGACTCCAGCGCGCCGATGGCCAGTTCTTGCGCCTCAATCAGCGGCAACAGGGCCTGGCCCAGGCAAAACAAGTTCCAGTAGGCGATGTTGGGCTGCTTGTTGAAGGCGTAACGACCTTGCGCGTCAGAGTGGTTGCAAATATGGCCGGGGTTGTAGGCGTCCAGAAACTGGAACGGACCGTAGTCGATGGTGAGACCCAGAATGCTCATGTTGTCGGTGTTCATCACGCCGTGGCAAAAGCCCACGGCCTGCCACTGGGCCACCATGATCGCGGTGCGTTCGCTCACCGCCTCCAGCAGGGCCGCATAGGGGTTGCCAGAAAATTTGTCGCTCGTTCGGCACGCCGGGTAAAACCGGTCAATCACGTAGTCGGCCAGGGCCTTGAGTTGAGCATGCTGGCCGCTGTGTGAAAAATGCTCGAAATGGCCGAAGCGCACGAAGCTGGGTGCGACCCGCGTGACCACCGCTGCGGTTTCCATGGTTTCGCGTCGTATGGGCGCGTCCGAGCCGGTCACGCACAGCGCGCGTGAGGTGGGAATAGCCAGACCCTGCATCGCCTCGCTGCACAAAAATTCGCGGATGCTGGAGCGCAAAACGGCACGGCCGTCGCCCATGCGGGAATAGGGCGTGAGGCCCGCGCCCTTGAGCTGCAGCTCCATCCCATCGCTGGTTTCGCCCAGCAAAATGGCACGGCCATCGCCCAGTTGCCCTGCCCACATGCCAAATTGATGACCGCTGTAGACACTGGCCAGGGTTTGCGTGCCGGCAATCTGACGGTTGCCAGACACCGCCTCCAGCAGCTCGGCTGACTCGCGCCAGGCCTCGCCAAGACCCAGTTCGCGGGCTAGCGACACGCTATGCCCCACCCAGTAAGGCGCGGGCAGTGGCTGAGGTGCAAGAAGGGTGTAAAAATCTTCGCCCAGCTGGGCGAAACTGTTGCGCCAGGTCAATCCCAGATCGAGATTGCTGCGCATGTCTGGGACGATGTTCATGGCGGAATTGTCTCGCAGCGTCGCCCCGCCCGCAGCCTGCAGGGTTATCTTTCGCAGTGCGGGGCAGGGGTGCCGGGGGTCAGGGGTTTGGCCGTCCCGGTGTTTCGGGCGCTGAAAAAATGAAGCGGGTCAGCGCGTCGTCGTCGGCAATGTCCACCCGGCCGAATTCCAGTGTTACCAGTCCGCGTTGCGCCAGTGACTTCAGGGCCCGGTTGGCGGTCTGGCGCGATACGCCGACCAGGTTGGCCAGCTCGTCCTGCGACAGGCTGAGTTTGCGGGTGCGGTTCCAGAACAGGCGGCTCAAGGACAGCGCGACCCGCTGCTCGGGCGTGCGCAGGCGGCTGGCCTCAATGAGGGCCATGGCCTGGCTCAGGCGAAGATTCAACTGTTTGACCAGGACCTGGTTGAACGCGATGCTGGTGGCGCGCAGTTGGTTAAATTCGGCCAGCGGCAGGCACAGCAACTCCGTGTCGCGCAAGGCAATGACTTCGTACTGGCGCCGCTCGGCCTTCAGCGCCGAGCCTTCCCCAAACCAGTCGCCGCGCGCCACGCCCAGAAAAGTGGATGAGCGGCCCTTCACGGGAACCGTTTGTATCTTGATCAGGCCCGCCAACACGGCGTACCAACCGGCCACCGGCACATTGGCTTGCAGCATCAGCTCTCCTTTTTGGCCGGTCGTGCGCACGACCTGCCCGCTAATCTGAGTTTGAGTCGAAAGGGGCAGACTGGCGAACCAGGGTTGCGCCGCAAGAAAACGTGAAGTGGACGAAGCTGTATTGGGGAACATGGGTCAGTCAAAAAGGCGCTTGTGCAGGTTGAGGTGCCCGGCGGGGATGAGTGTCATGTCTTGGGGTAAACACTGAGTATTTGTCA
>NZ_DHXT01000144.1 GCF_002413825.1 Rhodoferax sp. UBA5149 | reverse complement strand
GGATGCGGCCAGACCAAGGTACCGTGCTTGAAAATTACCGATCAGGCAGGTAGCACGGAATGGATGACCGATTCCCATGCGATTGTCACGTATCTGCGTGGGCGTTTTGCCAACGCTTGATGATCGCCAGTGTGCCGATCACCAGCAACTTGACCTTGATCGAGTGGTCCCGCAAGATTGAACCACACTGCTAACCCATCCGGAAGCTCGCGCTAGCCCTGGCGATCAGCCGCTCGCCGCAGACCACGCGGCAGTCCACGAATGCCAGTGTGCGCCCCACCTTCAGCAAGGTGGGCTGAAATTCGAGACAGTCACCCACTCGCGCGACGTCAATGAAGTCCACCGCCAGCGAAACCGTCACAGCGCTGACCTTCTCCGTGCCTTCGTGTGTGCGGGCTTGGCGCACGGCCGAGTAACCCATCGCATTGTCAGCCAGCGCAGAGATCAGGCCGCCGTGGGCGAAGCCGCGCGAATTACAGTGGGCTTCACGAATTTCCAATGCCAGCTGAATGGCATTTGGGGTCTCACGCGCGAACAACGGTTCCCAGGGGGCGGTCAGTGGGCTGTGACGGGTGTGTTGCCGGTAGCCGACGGGCATCATGGTGCGCCTCCCATGTCGATGTTGCGCGTGGTGCCCAAAAGCGTGGCGCACAGCGTTTCCTCGCCGTTGTGCACCGCAAACACGTCGGCAGCACATACCGTGAGCAGTCGTGACTGGCTTATAACTCGACCCCGAGCCACCAAGTGGCTGCCCCGCGCAGGGGCTACCAGTTTCAATGATGCGTCGATAGTGGCGTTGATGAACCCCGTAGGCAACAGCGTGCCAGCTGCGGCGACGGCGGCAAAGTCAGCGGCGGCGAAAACAGCGGTCGCCTGTAGTTGCCCAGGGCGAAAGCACCAAGCCTCTTGCACCGGGATCTCCAGCTCGACATCGCCTGGTTCGACGCGGCGAAACGCGAGTTTCAGCGTTTGCGCCATCGGCATAGCGAGCACGGCGCGGCGCACCTGTTCAGGCATGGGGATTGTTGCAGTCATGATTTTGTCTTTCGTGGTTTGGGCCAAGGTGAAGGTGATTTGTCTTGCTCACGCGCGTCGAATTGGTGCTTGCGTTTTTCCATCCATGCAATGTGCGACGCCAATTTCTTGCGCAAAGCGCGCTGCGCGGCGATTTGCACATCGACTTCGACAATGCGACTCTGCATGCGTTCAACCATTTGATCGAAAGTGAGGGTGCCCGCCCGGTAACTCGGCAGGGTCTCGCTCAAGTCTTTCAGCGAGAAGCCCAGGTCGCGGCCCATGGCGATGAAAATCACCTCGCGCACCGTGCGTTCGGCAAACTCGCGGTAGCCCGCCGCGCTGCGTTCGGCGCGGACCAGCCCCAGTTCTTCATAGCGCCGTAGCCGGTGCGCCGAGACCCCAGTGCGTTGCGCGAGTTCAGAGACTTTCATGAAAACGACTATAGCAAGCTTCGCATAATGCGAAGCTTGGGACGAGCGTTAACTACGGCAGATTCGCTGGCGATGATGTCGTTTCACACCGGCTTTCAGCCAGTGCTGCAAGGTTCGGAGTATCTTGACGAGCGGGAGGTCAACTGGATCGCGTTGCAGGGGGTGTTTCTTTCGCTAACCATCAGCGAAACACATAGGCAACCAGCGCGGATCTTCTTGGGCACGGAGCCAATATTCACCTTTGGTCAATCGCACGACGGCGAACACACGGGCGCGGCCCAACCAAGACTCAAAGAAATTGGCACTCCATCGCAGGGATAGCGAGTGCGCTGGCGGGGATGGTAAATCGAGCTGCAACCCGCATGGATGCTGTGTTCTTCTATACAGCAATTGAAACCTACCAGCATAAATACCATCAATAGTGAATGTGTCTACCTTGTTGGGGATTTGACACGCCCGCCACCAGCCCCAAAAAAAACCCCAGCACAAGGGCCGGGGCTTGAACCCTTTTTGCTGTCACACATCAAGGCCCGCTCAGGGAGGTGAAGCGGGAGGCTTGCGCCTGTTGGGAGGCTACCGCACTACGCCAGGTGGTTGCTGGCCAGCCGTTGCAGATACTCCCCCATGTCGCGCACCAATCATCGGGGAAATGCGCACCTATTTGCGCGGAAATTCGGCTTTATTCGTTCGGAAATTGTTTCGAAACGCGCAGCAGCATTTCAGAGAGAACCGCGCCAGCATTGGGGTGCAGGCCGCCCGGTGTTCAGAAACCGTTCGGCTATTGTTCGGATTTATGCGCGGATATTCCAGAGCCGTTGCGCACAAAAAAGCCCCAATGAAGGGGCTGGCCATGTACTGGGCTAAAAATTCAGCCCTTCGCATCAGTGCACGGTCCAATTTTGGACAGTGTTCGTTTCGGGCTTGTCTTTGCGTCCGGGTTGCGGGCTAGGCCGGGGCAAAACTGGATTAGGTCGATGCCATGTGTGCCGACTGCTTTTCTTGGGTTTGAAGAAGCTGGGCCAGCGCATACCTGTATGAATGCGCTATGCGCTCTGCGAATTCGACGTTTTCGCGTGCGCATTCGACGTTTTCGCGTGCCGCGGCAATTGCCTTTTTTGCATGTTCGCTGTTGTGTCGCAGACTGCGCATTTCGTCCCGCTTCATCCAAAGAAGTGCAATCTCTTTTGGATGGCGACCGCGAGTGCATGTTTGTTGTACCGCTGCGGCAAATATTGTCGGAAATGCGAAGATTTGGGCGGTATCAGACATGGGACACCTCCAGGCTGCGCACGCGCTCAATAAGCAGACTCACGGAGTCATGCAAATTGGTGAGAACCATGGAAGGAATGTCGTCGCGCAAGCCGTTCATGGCGTAGACGATGGCTCCCAATTCTTCGGGCACATTGCCATTCAAAACTAACTCTCCGGCCATGCCAACGAGTGTTTCACGATGCAACATGGCATAGGAAATCTTTGAAAACAAATCGCCAATGGTCTTTTCGAATTGGTCGGCGGTAGGTGCGTTTGCCTCTGCAAAGGTCGTTGCGTTAGACATGAGCCACCTCCTCATCGTTCAGCATCAGTTCGAGTTTGTCGCAGCCCATGTCGGGTTCTCCAAGCGCCGACATGATGATGCTCGATAGTCGCTTGCAACGGCGAAGCAAAGCGCGGTGCGGAAGGTTGTCGGGGTCGAGACTCATATGGTCGTGCACCAGTTCCGAGATGCCATCGATTTCCCAGGATGCCTGCAACGCGATGTATGCCCTGTCTGCCGGAATGGGTTTATCCATGGGACACCCCGCCCCGCTGGTGGTTTCGCTGGCTTTGCGCTCGGCATCCATTCGGCATCGCCGAGCCTCGTCCACGTAGTTGCACCCCACGCCCTCCGCTTCTGCGCGGATGCAGTTATCTGCGTCCATGGCCTTACCCCAAATGGCACTTAGGACGGTGGCCAGGCTTTCGATGTTGGCATATGCCTGCGGGGTTTCCAGCGAGGCAAGGGCCAGCCTGGCGAAGGTCGATATTTCAGTGAATGCGCTTTGCGACATGCTGTGCATTTCAGTGACCGCAACGCGCAGTTGCTCGGTTGTTGGGGTGGTGGCGCTCATGCTGTCACCCCACTGATAGAAGACTCAGCGCAGGCGTGTTTGAGCATTGCAGCGGCCCGCACGGCCTTCACGGTGGCCGCATGGATGTGCCTTGGTGCTACGTCCTGCCGAATGTGCCAGAGCGCAAGGCTCAAAGCGTTTTCAATGGCCTGTTGCCGGGCTATGGGGGATGTGATGCCCATGGTGGGCGTGGTGGTGGTGACCGTGGTCATGGTTTCGGCTCCTTGTTGAGACTGAAAACCCGCCTTCTGACTGGCTAGGCCATAAGGTGGGGCTGGGTATATCCACACAAAACAAGTTGTGCTGCCAGCCTTACGGTTTGGCACTCCCAACCCCAAAACCAAAGTGTTAGGACGTGAAAAAACCTCGCTGTCGGGGAGGTTGCCCGCTTGTTTTGTGGTGTGGATAGCACCGGAACGAACTGTAGCACAACCCGACACCGGGATTCCGGAATCGGGTTTGTAACAATGTTTTCTCAGTGCTGACGTCGTGCCGCCCGATACTCCCCCTGTCATTGCTCCAGGTGCGAACCAAATGCGCAGTTATTGCGGCGGAATCGTTCAGGAATTGTTGCGATATAAACCGGCCTTGTTTCCCTCTGTCATTGGGGAAAGTTCAAATAAGGTGTTGCGTTATCGTTCGGATAAATGCGCAGAAATTGCGAAATTAATTGCGGGGTTTCTTGACCGCCACGACAAGGGCAGTCATAAAAAACTGCTTTGGTGGTCGGTTATTGGCCGGGTGCTAGAGACTCAGTTCTCGGTCTCAAATCTGACCCATAGGTCATCAATTTTTGCTTGGTTGTCGCCTTGCCTCTTGTCATAGTTAAATTTCCGCTCTTGGGTCTGAGGTTGAATTCCATTCAGGGCAGATATGCCTGCAATGTAGTGCTCTTTTAGGGCAGATTTTGCCGGTGGCTTTTTTATCAGTTTAGAAAAGGAGTCGTATTCTTTTTTAATACTCACCCGTCCGTCATCAATGCATGATTGAGTCTCTTGCCTACCACCTGCTTGCGCCTCTATAAATGCAAAGGTGCACATCGACAAAGCAAACGAAATAGCCCCCTGATATTTTTCGGATGGTGTCCTTTTATCTGCATCGGCGTGTGAAATTACCGGGAGCGCGATAAGCGCATAAATAAATAATTTAGCTAGATTTGTTTTCATCGCCTATCCCTTTGGTTAAGTAATTCCAACGACTTACCGGCCTTCTCGGCTCTGTATGCTTAAGTATCGTCCGTTTAGGATTCGAAAAAAAGCTAATCAAAAAAACCCAGCTTGTCGGGCTGGGGCTGGCGTTACCCAGTAACAGGCATCAATGCAATATCGGCACCGCTTCAATACAGCCCTCAAACACGGCGCGGCTGGATTCCCTGCTGGCATAGGCCATGAACCACAGCACGGCATCGGGCACCAGACGCACGGCGCGGGCTTCCATGGCTTCGATGGGTTCGCCAGCCAGGCGCGACACCTTGCGGCCCATGCTGTGGCACCCAATCACGTCGCTGTCATGCTTGGGTATGGCGTCCTTTGTTGCGGGGGTAACGCACAGCCAGATAACGCGGGGTGCGTCAGGGGTTGCGACTTGCTCCAGCTTTGCCAGCCTTGCGCTCAGTGATTTCATAGTAGGCATTGCTCCAGAAACTCAGAATAGCGCAGTACCTCGCGGCCCCGCTTGCGAAGGCGTGCAAGCTCACTATCTGGCGTGTCATCAGGCACCACATCGGGCAGTCGCTTTGCTTGGTCACTGTCGGTCGCTTCCAATGCCTCAAGGCGGCGGGTAAGTGCGTTCATCCTAAAAACCTCGCGTTATTTTCTGGTGTTTCCAGTTCAGCCACAAACCCACGGGCGCGGGCATGGGCAAGCTCTGCCAGTTCATCAGGGCCACGCAACACCAACAAGGGCAGGCGCGTACAGCCGGGCATTAGTGGCACGGCGTATGGGCTTCTCGGTTGCGTTGCGGATTCCAGCGCCAGCAATCGAGCGTCAAGGCGGGTTTTAAGCGTTGCCATGTTGGGCCTCCAGTGCAGCAATGCGGGCGGCCAGTTCGTCGACCTCGCTGATTTTGGCCAGCGTGCCCAATGCGGCTATCAGTTGCGCGGCCTGTCCAGGTGCAAGGTCGCCAGCGGCGGCAGCATTCAGCACGGCGGTTGCTTTGGCGGTCAGTGTCCCAGCGTTGGGCAGTTGCAGCGCTACGGCCTGCTCTACCCCCTTCAGCGGAGCAATGGCACGCTCCAGCAGCAGGCGGGCGGCGCCTACATCGCCTTCAAGTGCTTTTCTCATCATGGCGGCCAGTAGCTCGGGCACATGGGCGGCGATGCCGGCGCGAAGCTTGGACACTTCACCCACACCGGGCGGGCGTCCGGCTGGGTTGCCACTCTGTCCAGGCTTCCATGAGCCCCGTTTTTTCTTTGGTTCTGTCATTTTGATTTTTTCCTGTTCAATCAGTGAAGCGGTCGCAGGTCAGCAGCATGGGCACATCAATCACATCGGCGTCTGTTACGTGTTGTTGATTCCCTCGCACCTTCGCGCAAACTTTGGCAAGGGCTCGCAGCGCGGCCAACTCGGCTCTCCGCGCTGGGGTCAGGCGCTCCCCGGCTTCACTGGCTGCTGCTCTAACCCGGCACGCCTCAAGGTAGCCAGGGTCACAGGGATGAAAGCCGCTCCTGTCGTATGCCTCTTTTACGGCTTTATCAAAGCGTCGTTTTGCAGCCCCGATTTCAAGGCGGCGGGCATGGGCGGTATGCCAACGCAGACAGGCGGCGAGAATTTCGCGGTCATTCATTCGGTTTGTCCTTTGTGTTGTTGACAGTTGGCACAGATAACCAGCCCACGCGGCACCCTGTCGCCATCCATAAGCCCCACAGCGTCACGTCCAGGCGGTGTATGCAGGTCTGGCAGGTCATATCCGTGGTCATGCCATCGACCCGCCATACTGCTGCGACCGTCCAATGCCAGCAGCGATTCGGCGCTCGGAGCCTGCGACGGCTTGGCGGACCATGCTGACGCTGGCGACGTCGCCCACAGTGAAGTATTGATTGACGACGATGGGCTGAACAGGGGCGGTATTGCCGGATGCCTTGACGCCCAGCTTGCCAGACGAGTCGCGGGTCAATGGCATGACCGCTTCATCACCTGCCTCGCCCATGACGCCTAGACCGAAGCTGCCACCGTTGGCAAAGGCGAACGGCGTGGGTTGAGACACGATGGAGTTTGTGAACGCGCCGCCGTCCGCGAAGGCATGGACGCTGCTGGAGCCGAATGCGTTGCCGTCAGCGGAGAACAGTGCCATCAGGCCTTTGCCAATGGTTGAGCTTGTAAATTGCTTTGCCATGGAATCGGCAATGCTATTTACCAGGCTGGCTTCTACAGCTTTGCCTAGAGCATTTCCGAATGACTCAATCGGGTTTTGGCTTCCGTTGAATGCCGCGGTAATGGCGCTTTTCAGGCCGCCTTCGACAGTCTTGCTTAGGTCTGAAGACATTTGAGCGGCTTCGCCAACCTGCCCAGCTTTTGCAAGGTCTCGCAATAACTGTGCTTGCTTTCGATACTCTTCGCTCAATAGGTTTGATTTTTCAAAAAGTTCTAGCGTTGACGCTACATCGTCTTTTTGTGCTGCCTGGTCATACAGGCGTGACGCAGTAAGTTCGGCAATCTGCTCTTTTGTTTTACCAATAGCCGCATTGTGTTCAAGTTGTTTTTCGAGCTGCTTGGAGATGCCTTCTGTTTGCTGCTCAACGACCTTTAAACTTTGGTTCTTCATCGATTTCACTGT
>NZ_DHXT01000087.1:23810-24051 GCF_002413825.1 Rhodoferax sp. UBA5149 | reverse complement strand
TCAGGGAGAGGCATTTCGGTGCGCTCCAGGGCATTCCGAAGAACGAACTGGCCGAACTGAATCCGGCCTTGCTGGAGCAGATCCTGCGGCGCAACCCGGCTGCCGAGTTCGTGGGTGGCGAGTCGATGGACGAATTCGCCGATCGCTCGTACGATGCGTTCGCCGAAATCGGCGCGCGCCATCGCGGTGCTCGGGTACTCGTCGTTACCCACGGCTGGGTCATGGACGTCGTTACGCGCCA
>NZ_DHXT01000087.1:13044-23609 GCF_002413825.1 Rhodoferax sp. UBA5149 | reverse complement strand
CGGCGCACGTGCTCGACACCGACGCGTTGCGCCGGTCAGCGCTAGGTGACACCTGACTGGCTCTTCGTTGATGCCGACCCCCGCATGATGAAAACCACACCCGACGAACGCGATACATCGGCTCGGCCTGAGCCACAGGGCGGGCGCATGCTCGCTGAACTGGCCGACCTGTCGCCGGCGTATTTCGGCATGGTCATGGCAACGGGCATCGTCTCGCTCGCCGCTCACGTGCTGGCCATGCCTGGCATTGCGCAAGCGTTGTTTCAACTCAATATCGTTGTCTATGCCGCGCTGTGGGTTCTGACCGTGCTGCGCATGGTTCGCCACTCGCGCCGCTTCTTCGGCGACATGGTCGATCATCTGCGCGGCCCGGGGTTCTTCACCACCGTGGCCGCGACGAGCGTCCTGGGGAGCCAGTTCGTGGTGCTGGCTGCTGACTATCGCGCAGGCACCGTGCTGTGGGTCGTGGCGATCACGCTCTGGATCGCTCTCACCTATGCAATATTTGCGGGCTTCACCATCAAGGAGCGCAAACCGACTCTCGATCGGGGGATCAATGGGGCCTGGCTGCTCGCCGTCGTGTCCACCCAATCGATCGCGGTCCTCAGCGCCCTGCTCGCGGCCCACATCGATCAGCCTGGCAAGCTGGAGATGAACTTCCTCGCGCTCTCGATGTGGCTGTGGGGCGGCATGCTGTACATCTGGATGATGTCACTCATCTTTTACCGCTACACATTCTTCCCGCTTTCTCCCGGGGATCTGACGCCACCGTACTGGATCAACATGGGTGCCATGGCGATTTCGACCTTGGCCGGGTCGCTGCTCATCATCAACGCGCCCGACGCGCCGTTTCTACTTTCGCTGCTGCCCTTCATCAAGGGTTTTACGGTCTTTTACTGGGCGACGGGCACCTGGTGGATACCCATGCTGGTGATTCTCGCCCTGTGGCGCCACGTGTACCGGCGCTTCCCCATGAAATACGATCCGCTTTACTGGGGCGCGGTATTCCCCCTTGGCATGTATGCAGCCAGCACCGAGGAAATGATCGTAGCGATGGGATTTGATTTTCTCGCGTTCCTGCCACCGATCTTTCTGTACATCGGGCTTGCCACCTGGACCGCGACATTCGTCGGCTTGGTGCTCGACCTGCTGCGCCGCGTCAGAGCATTTCGATCCTAGGGGTTGACGGGCCCGCGCCGACGGCGCCGTTCCTCAATTTTCATGAACTAAATCGGGCTCTAGCCCCCGTACATAGGGCCTAGTCAGCTATTAATTGAATAGCATGTCGCAAGCATCAACGCATGTGCTTGAACATCTTGGCATTGAACATCTCGGTGATGCGCAGGCGTCGCGGGCCGGGGATCAATTCAAACGATTCACCCGCGCTCAGACGCCCCGGCTGGTCCACCGCCAGGTAAAAGCCGCAGCAGCCGTTTTGCGCCATGGCCTTGGCGGCGCCGTTGTAGCCCATGACCGCGTTGAACTTGTAGCAGGGCTCGCGTGGCTGGGTTACCCGCAGCTCACAGCTCGCGAACTTGAGCACATCACCGACCCACACGTCGGTCTCCAGCACGCCTCGCAGCGTCAGGTTTTCACCCACCGCGCCAAATGGCAGGGACTCATCAATGCCGCTCACGCCAGCCTGGGCGCGGGCCACTTGCCAGAACGGGTAGTGTTCAAACGGATAGGCATACACCGCTTTGTCCAGGCCGCCATGCACCGACAAATCGGCTTGTTCGTCGCCGGCCAAGCCCATGGGCATGACCGACACCGCGCCAGAGACAGGTAGCTTGTGAATGGCAGTCAGGATGGCGCGTTCGTTGATCTGGACGCGCCGCGCTTGCGCGGTCTGGATGGATAGAACTGTGGGCATTTAGCGCAAAAACTGGCATTATCAATCACGTGGGCAGGCCGCAGGCGTTGGAGTCTCGGCGCCACTGGGTGGCCAAGGATGGCGTCAAACCCAATACGGGGCGACGGGAGTCTTGGCTTCCTCACTAATGCTTGCAACGCAAGTCCCGTGTAATTCGTGGGCGTGAACTGACTGGATTTCCGGCACGATCATCTGCTTAGACTGCAAAAACAGGCCTCCCAATGAGCTCCAAAATTGCCTTCCGCCCATCGACCTGCATGCTCTCAATTGCACCCTGATCTCCCGACAGGTGTTTGAGAAGACACTGCTGAAACAAGCCATCAAACAGTGCATACAGTGCCGAGGCAGGTAGTCTCAATGGCTCATCTGCCAGTTCGGCCAGTCGACTCATGATGCGCCAAATCATGTTCTCCAGGCTCTTGTCAATTTCCGCGACATCGGCACGAAAAGCCTCTTCGAACAAGGCCTGTGACCGCAGGTCGTACCAGAGGCGGTGCATATGGGCTTCATCGCGCAAGGTGTCACCCAAGGCAGCCAGAAAACCGGTCGTCAATTCATCCACAGTTGTCGCGGTCGCGGTGACGTGGTCGTAACGAGTGACACAGCGCGCCTTGTACTGGCGCACGCTGCACACGATCAGGTCAATTTTGTCGTTGAAGTAGTAGTGCAAAACACCGTGTGAGAACTCTGAATTCTGAGCGATCTCGCGCAGGCTGGTGCGGGCATAGCCCAATGTTGCCAAGGTTTGCAGCGCCGCTTCTCCCAACTCGGCGCGGCGTTCGGCGAACTTGTCCACGCGTGTCCGTGGGACCCTGTCCACCTGTTTTTCTTTGATCGATGCCATCGTGAAGCTGTGTTTGTACCGCTATTAAAACTCGATAAAGCATAGCACGCCCGGCGACTTCTAGTCGGTGTTTACCCTTGGAAACATCATTAATCTTGACACTTGACCAATAAAATCTTGACAGTTGTAAAGTTGAATTTTAGGATCGCCCCGGTTTCATCAAAAACACAACCCGAGGAGATTTAAATGACGCAGTTTGATTTGACAGGTCGCAAGGCCTTGGTAACCGGTGCAGCGCGTGGCATTGGCGCGGCGATTGCCGAGGCTTTAGCCAAGGCTGGGGCATCGGTCATGGTGGCCGACGTACTGGCCGACGAAGGTCGCGCAACGGTGGCCAGGTTGACAGCCTTGGGCGCCACGGCGGGTTTCGTTCAACTCGACGTGACGCAGGATGACGGCTGGGCGAAGGCCAGTGAAGCCACCGTGCGGGAACTGGGCGGCTTCGATATTCTGGTAAACAACGCTGGCATCGAAATCACATCGCTGATGGTCGATGTGCAAGCAGCGGACCTGCGCCGCATGTGCGATGTCAACGTTGTGGGTACGGCATTGGGCATCAAGCACGCCTTTCGCGCCATGCGCCCAGGTGGGGGTGCCGGCAAAGGTGGGGTGGTTGTCAATATCGCCTCCGTTGCGGCAACCATCGCATTTCCGGCCATCGCCGGTTACTCAGCCACCAAATCAGCGGTAGACCGAATAACCCGCGTAGCGGCCATGGAGTCGGGCAAGCTGGGTTACGGCGTGCGGGTGAACTGCATTTACCCTGGTTTGGTCCCTACCACGATGGGCATGCAATTGGCCAACGACATCGTGTCAGCAGGCTTGGCTCCCAGTGTGGAAGCCGCCGTGGGCGATGTCATCGCGCAGACCCCACTGGGGCGCCTGGGCGAAGTGGGTGACATGGCGGACGCAGTGGTCTTCATGTGCTCCGACGCATCACGTTTCATCACCGGTGCGGGCTTGCCGGTTGACGGCGGCATGGGCATGTAACGCACAGTATCTCCAAAACTTGGTCGCCACACTGAGCTTACAGGTGGCGGCCCAACTTTCCAAAGGATTGAAGTCATGAATAGAGTCCAAAACAAGGTCGCCGTGGTGACCGGCGGCGCAAGAGGCCTGGGTCTTGCGGGTGTTGAACGTCTTTGCCAAGAAGGCGCCAAGGTGCTCATCACCGATATAGATGCCAAAGAAGGCGAGGTGCAACGTGCGCGCCTCGCGGGTCTGGGCTTTGATGTTGCATTTGAAGTACAGGATGTGACGCAAGCAGAGACGTGGGGGTCGATATTGGATGGCGCCATTACCCGCTGGGGACGTCTGGACGTATTGGTCAACAATGCCGGGGTCGGCTTTATTGGCGACATTGAAAGCTGTAGCCTGGCTGATTGGCGCAAAACCTTGTCGATCAATCTTGATGGCGTATTTATGGGCACTCAAACCGCTATCGCACGAATGCGGGTCAATGGTGGATCCATTATCAACATCGCCTCCATTGAAGGGATTATCGGGGAGCCATTGGTCGTTGCCTATAACGCCAGCAAAGGTGGTGTGCGACTTCTCACCAAGTCAGCGGCCACGCATTGCGCCCGTAAAGGCTACTCCATCCGCATCAACAATGTTTGCCCAGGTTTTGTAGAGACACAAATGGTAGCCAATGCAGTGGCGCAATTGCCACCGGATGCTGCCAAAGCATGGGCGGAGACATTAATCAAGCGGGTACCGCAAGGCCGATTTGCCACACCGGCTGAAATCGCGCATGCAATTCTGTTCCTGGCATCTGATGAGTCAAGTTACATGACCGGGTCAGATTTGGTAATTGATGGTGGTTACACCGCCTGCTAACCCGATGGGGCTTTACTGCAAACAAATGCCTCAGTTGACCGAACGCCTCGCGCTGCACAGGCGCAGGGCGAGCTGTTGACGAAGGCTGGGGTGGGTGAATTGCCCGCCTTCTTTCAATAAATCATTTGGAGACAATTATGAGTGATAAGAAATCGGTAGTTGTGTATGGCGCGTCGGGATATACCGGACGCCTGGTGTGTGAATATCTGCGGGAAATGAATGTGCCGTTCATCGCAGCCGGGCGCGATGCTGCTAGGGTGCAGGCGGCCATGGACAAAATCCCCGGCATTGAAACCGCGGACTATACGGTTGCCGAAGTGGTTCACAGCGTGGAAGCGTTAACCACGCTATTCGCGGGTGCGTCGGTCGTGCTGAACACCGTGGGCCCGTTCGCCAAGTTCGGTATTGAGGTCATCGAAGCTTGCTTGGCCACGAAATGCCACTACAGCGATACGACAGGTGAGCAAGACTGGCTGATCACGCTGGATGAAAAGTACGGGGCGAAATTCGCTGCCGCAGGCCTGTTGTTGTCCCCCGGCCTGGCGCAGATGTACACCACGGGTGAGATCGCTGCGCAGCTGTGTCTTGAAACACCCGGACTGGACACTTTGGACATTGCCGTGTTCTGGGGCGGTAGCCCGACGATTGCCTCAACGCAGACGATTCTGGTCAACGCAGCGATGGCCAAGGCCTACTACCTGGAACAAAACAAGTATGTTGAGTGGCAACCCGATGCCGGTCTCTATAGCCTGTCGATTCCAGGCCAGCACGAGGCGGCACTGGCACTGCCATGGGGCGGCACATCGCACCCGGTGTGGTTCAAGAAAGACCCGCGCGTTGCGAACGTCAAGGTACTGGGTGGCGTGTTCAACAAGGCTTTGATGCAGGCGGTTCCGCAGATCGTCGCTGCTGCCATGAAGGCGACCGAAGGCATGAACGACGAAGACCGCTATGCCGCTTTGGCACAAACGGCAGCCGGTGTAATGAACACCATGCCTCCGCGAGAAAACCCACGGATCAACAAATCGGTGGATTCGGTCCATGCCTCAGGTCCGTTAGGACGCGCACATTGCGTCATTTTTGGAAACTGCAATTACAAGCAAACCGGTTTGATGCAGGCCTTTGCCGCAGCGTATCTGCTGCAGCAGGCGCCCAAGCGTGTGGGCTTCGCATCAGGTTGCCAGGCGTTCGGTCATCACGAGTTGTTGGGCGCATTGCGCAGCTTCGGCCTCGTGCAGGCGCCGGTATTGACGATTCACAACTAACCAGAGGGCAACATGCGCCTTATCGATTACCTCGACAAAGGGGCCATGCAGGGTGCAGATGCACCCTGCCTGACCATGGACGCCAAAGACTTGTCATATGCGCAGGTGCAAAGCCTGAGCAATCAAGTGGCACGCGTGTTGCAAGGCTTGGGCGTGACACCCGGCAGCAAAGTAGCGGTGCTGTCGGGTAACGACCCAGTGGCATTTGCCTGCGTGTTTGGCATCTCGCGTGCCGCCGCAGTCTGGTGCCCCGTTAATCCGCGCAACGAAGCCGCAGAAAACCGTTTTGTGCTCGACGCGTTTGACTGCCAGTGTCTGTTGTTTCACAGCGCCTATGCGCCACTGGTCGAGCAAATCCGATCTGGACTGCCCAAATTGACGGCTCTGGTGTGTATCGATCAGGCGTCCTCGTTTGCACCTTCGTTGAGCCAGTGTCTGGAGGGTATCAGCGATGCGCCGCTGGATGTGCCCACTGCGGACGATGTGGCGATGATCGCGGGGACTGGCGGCACCACGGGCAGTCCGAAAGGCGTGATGCTGTCGGGCCAAAACCTGGAAAGCATGTCGGCACTGACCTTGATGGGCTACCCCTTCAACGGTCGACCTGTCTATTTGGCGTTGGCACCGCTCACGCACGCCGCCGGCGTGTTGTGTCTGCCGGTGATGGCTCTGGGTGGGCGTGTCGTCATCATGGCCAAGCCTGATCTGACCGAGTTCCTGCGCCTGATACCACTGCACCGCGTCACGCACACGTTTCTGCCGCCCACCCTGATCTACATGCTGCTTCAACACGAGCAATTGCCGACGACGGACCTGTCGTCGCTGCAATGCTTTTGGTACGGCGCCGCGCCGATTGCCGCTGCGCGACTGGAAGAGGCTTTGCAGAAAATTGGCCCGGTCATGGCACAGCTTTTCGGTCAGACCGAAGCGCCAATGATGATTTCTATGATGGCGCCGCGTGATCATTTCAATGCCGACGGTTCAGTGGCACGTCACCGCCTCACATCAGCGGGTCGACCAGGCCAATTGGTTCGGGTGGGGGTCATGGACAAGCAGGGGAACCTGCTGCCGACCGGCGAAAACGGCGAGATCGTCGTACGAGGTACTCTTGTGATGCTGGGGTACTACAAAGATCCAGCCGCAACACAAGAAGCATCGCGTTTTGGCTGGCACCACACAGGTGATATTGGCTATATCGATGCGGATGGTTTTCTCTACATCGTGGACCGTGCCAAGGACATGATCATCAGTGGCGGTTTCAACGTGTATTCGGCTGAGGTCGAGCAGGCTCTGATGCAGCATCCAGACGTGCAGGACAGCGCCGTGATTGGCCTGCCCGACGAGAAATGGGGCGAGCGGGTCGTTGCGGTGCTCCAGTTGCATGCGGGTGCTAGCGCTCAGGCCGAGGAGATCAAAGCTTTTGTCAAAGCCCGCATTGGCAGTGTGAAGTCACCCAAACAGGTGGAAATTTGGTCCGACCTGCCGCGCTCAAAAGTGGGCAAAGTGTTGAAGAAGGAAATTCGCGCCTCGATGCTGGCAACCCAAGCAGAGCAGGAGAAAGAACAGTCATGACGCAAAAAGTCTTTGTCGCCGGCGTCGGCATGATTCCCTTTGTCAAGCCGGGAGCCAACGAGCCTTATCCGCTGATGGCCGCCAAAGCGGCGCAACAGGCGTTGAAGGATGCCGGGGCACCGTATTACGCCATCCAGCAGGCCTATGCGGGGTACGTCTATGGCGACTCCACCGCCGGGCAGAAAGCCATTTACCCGTTGGGCATGACAGGCATCCCGATCTTCAACGTCAACAACAACTGTTCTACGGGTTCGACCGCTTTATTTCTCGCTCGCCAGGCCATCAGCAGCGGTGCGGCAGCCTGTGTGTTGGCCCTGGGCTTCGAGCAGATGAACCCGGGGGCGTTGGGTGCGGTGTTTCCTGACCGACCCAGTCCGTTTGAAGACTTTGACCGCGAAGCGGCAGCGCTGGTTGGCATGCCTGATCTGCCGCTCGCGTTGCGCTATTTCGGTGGTGCGGGCTTAAGTCATATGACCAAATACGGTACGCCGCTTGAAAGCTTCGCCAAGGTACGGGCAAAGGCCAGCCGTCATGCGGCGCGCAACCCGCTTGCGCTCCTGCGCAAAGAACTATCCGTTGACGATGTCATGAACGCCCCCATGTTGTGGCCTGGTGTGTTGACCCGGTTGATGGCGTGCCCACCTACCTGTGGTGCTGCGGCGGCCGTGTTGGTGTCAGAAGACTATGCCCGAGCACACGGCATGAGGACCGACGTTGTCATTGCCGCCCAGGCCATGACCACAGATCGGCAGGACACGCTGCAAAGTCACGACATGATGAACTTGGTGGGCTATGAAATGACCCGTTCTGCAGCACGCCAGGTGTATGAACAGGCGGGCATTGCCCCTGAAGACCTGGACGTAGTGGAGTTGCATGATTGTTTCGCCCAAAATGAACTGATCAGTTACGAAGCCTTAGGACTGTGCCCGCCAGGCGGCGCTCAGAAGTTTATAGACAGCGGTGATAACACCTACGGCGGAAAAGTGGTAACCAACCCGTCGGGTGGACTACTATCCAAAGGTCATCCTCTAGGAGCTACCGGACTGGCACAGTGCTATGAGTTGACGCACCAGCTGCGTGGCTCCGCAGAACAGCGCCAAGTGCCTGGGGCTCGAATCGGTTTGCAGCACAATCTGGGACTGGGTGGCGCCTGTGTGGTCACGCTGTATCAAGCGGTTTGAGATAGCGATCTGATATCAGAAGTATTTCAAGTCAAGTTGCCGACAGGCAGGAGCGCTGAGTGAAATAGGTAGCAAAGAAAGCGATTTCTGGTTCTGGACTTCACCCGGCTCTCAAAAGCTATGGCTTACAGCATTTTCCCCAGCTAAGACGCAGAATTGAAATGGTGAATTTGTTGATTCGTGTGTTGCATCCGCCGGTTGAATCCGCACCGCACAGCTGCAGTCCGTCGAAATATTTAATCATGTTTTTGAGACTTCAACTGCACGCAACACCTGCCGACAATAGCGTTACCGCTACTTCCCACCCAGCCCCATCGCCCGTGTAATCACCTCTTTCATGATCTCGTTGGTGCCGCCGTAAATGCGCTGCACGCGAGCGTCGGCGTAGGCGCGGGTGATGGGGTATTCCCAAATATAGCCATAGCCGCCAAACAGCTGCACACACTCATCCATCACCTTGCACTGCAAATCGCTGCACCAGTACTTGGCCATGCTGGCGGTTGCCGTGTCGAGTGTGTTGGCCAGCAGCAGCTCGGCGCACTTATCGACAAACACGCGCGCCACCTGCACCTCGGTTTGCAGCTCGGCCAGCGTAAAGCGCGTGTTCTGGAACGCGGCCACGGGCTGACCAAACACCTTGCGCTCTTTGACATAGTCCACCGTCCAATCGATCGCAGCCTGCGAGGCGGCGACGGCTCCAATGGCGATTTGCATGCGCTCCCAAGGCAGCTGTTCCATCAGGCAGATGAAGCCGCGGTTTTCGTGCGCCGGTCCGCCCAACAAGTTGGCCGCCGGGATACGCACATTGTCAAAAAACAGCTCGGACGTGTCCTGCGCCTTGAGGCCCAATTTTTTCAGCCGTTTGCCGACAGAAAAACCGGGCATGCCGCGCTCCACCAGCAGCAGGCTGGTGCCCTTGGCGCCTGCTGCCGGGTTGGTCTTGGCCACAACGATCACCAGGTCCGCATGCCAGCCGTTGGTGATGAAAGTCTTGCTGCCGTTGAGCAGGTAGCTGCCGTCGGGCTGCTGGATGGCGGTGGCCTTGATGCCCTGCAGGTCCGAGCCGGCCGCCGGCTCGCTCATGGCAATGGCGCCAATCATCGCGCCGCTGGCCAGTTGGGGCAGGTACTTCTTCTTTTGTTCTTCAGTGCCGTAGTGCAGGATGTAGGGCGCCACGATCTCGCTGTGCAATGAATAACCGATGCCGGAAAAGCCGCAGCGGCTGAGTTCCTCAATCTGAGCGACCGAATAAAGTTTGTCGGCCCCGGCGCCGCCGTATTCCTCGGGCATGGTCATGCACAGGAAACCGTTTTCGCCCGCTTTGTGCCACACAGCGCGGTCCACATAGCCCTGCTCTTCCCAGTCGGCATGAAAAGGGGCAATTTCCTTCTCCATGAAACGGCGAAAACTGTCGCGAAAGGCTTCGTGGTCGGGCGTAAAAAGAGTTCTCTGGATCATGACGTCACCTGCTTCACAAAAATTAGAGTATTTATACAAAGCAATCGCTTTGCGAAAAGCAATATACTGCATTCCGACATTTCGCAGCGCATAATTTTTTGAACCCGATTTTCACTTGGAGCTCCCATGACTGAAGCATTTGTGTATGACGCCATTCGCACCCCGCGCGGCAAGGGTAAAAAGGACGGCAGCCTCTACGAGGTCAAACCGATCAATCTGCTGGCCGGCGTACTGACCGAGTTGCAGCGCCGCAACGACTTCGACACCGCCAAGGTAGACGACGTGGTCATGGGCGTGGTGTCGCCGGTGGGCGAACAGGGCTCGGTCATTGCCAAAGTGGCGGCGCTCAAGGCCGGTTGGGACTTCACCTGCTCGGGAGTGCAGATCAACCGTTTTTGCGCCTCGGGGCTGGAAGCTGTCAACATGGCGGCGCAAAAGGTACGCTCCGGCTGGGAAGACCTGGTGGTCGCCGGCGGCGTGGAGAGCATGAGCCGCGTGCCGATTGGCTCGGATGGCGGTGCCTGGGCCATGGA
>NZ_DHXT01000087.1:0-12869 GCF_002413825.1 Rhodoferax sp. UBA5149 | reverse complement strand
GCCGACCTGATTGCCACGCTGGAAGGCTTTTCGCGCCAGGACGTGGATGCGTTTGCGCTGGAATCGCAAAAGCGCGCCACCCACGCTAGAGCCAGTGGCTACTTTGACCGTTCGGTGGTTCCCGTGACAGACTTCCTGGGCCAGGTCATTCTGGCGCAGGACGAATTCATCAAGCCGCAGACCACGCTGGAAGGACTCGGCTCACTCAAATCAGCCTTCGAGCAAATGGGCGGCATGGGCTTTGATCAGATTGCCCTCACGCGCTACCCACAGGTGGAGCGCATCAACCACGTGCACCATGCCGGCAATTCGTCCGGCATCGTCGATGGGGCTGCCGCGGTGTTGATTGGCTCCGAGGCCGCTGGCAAGACCCACGGCTTCACGCCGCGCGCCCGCATTGTGTCGGCGGCCCTGAGCGGCGCCGACCCCACCATCATGCTGACCGGCCCCATGCCCGCGGCCCGCAAGGCCTTGGCCAAGGCCGGTCTGACGATTGACCAGATTGACCTGTTTGAAGTGAACGAGGCCTTTGCCGCGGTGGTGATGCGCTTCATGAAAGAGATGAAAGTGCCGTTTGAGAAGGTCAACGTCAATGGTGGCGCCATTGCCATGGGCCACCCGCTGGGCGCCACGGGCGCCATGATCCTGAGCACCCTGATTGACGAGCTGCACCGCCGCAATCTGCGCTACGGCATGGCGACGTTGTGCGTGGGCGGCGGCATGGGGATTGCCACCATTGTTGAAAGAATTTAACGAAATCAGGCCATAGCCCTCGTATTCATTGCGCAATACGCTCCTAATTTCATAGCAAAACACCCATGAAAACCATCAAATACGAACTGCAAGACTCAATTGCCACCATCACCTTTGACGAGCCCAACTCGCCCGTCAACACCATGTGCCTGCAATGGCAGGAAGACCTGTCGACCTTGACCGAGCAAGTGCTCAAGGACAAGGACGCCATCAAGGGCATCATCCTGGCCTCGGCCAAAACCACTTTTTTTGCTGGCGCCGACCTCAAGGGCGTCATGCGCGTTCAAGCTTCGGACGCGGGCGCCATCTTTACCGGGATTGAACTGGTCAAGAAGAACTTCCGCACTCTTGAGACCCTGGGCAAGCCGGTGGTCAGCTGCCTCAACGGCACGGCCTTGGGCGGCGGCTGGGAAGTCGCACTGATCGGCCACTACCGCATCGCGGTGGATGACCGCAAGATCCAGTTCGGCCTGCCCGAAGTGACGCTGGGCCTGCTGCCAGGCGCCAGCGGTATCACCAAGATGACGCGCCACCTCGGCCTGATGGGCGCGCAGCCCTACCTGGTGGAAGGGAAACTCTTCTCGCCGAAGGAGGCGAAAGGTTTGGGACTGGTGCATGAACTGGTGACACCGTCGGACAACGCAGCCGACCAGATGCGGGCCAGCGCCCTGGCCTGGATTGCCGCCCACCCCAGCGCGGAGCACCCGTGGGAGGCCAAGGGCTACAAGGTCCCAGGCGGCCTGCCCTCCAATCCGGCAGTCGCCAACATGCTGGTGGTGGCTCCCGCCATGATCAAGAAGCAGACACGCGGCCTGTACCCCGCGCCTGAGGCCATCATGGCCTGCATGGTGGAAGGGCTGCAAGTGGACCTGCCCACTGCCCTGCGGATCGAGAGCCGCTACCTCGTCAAGCTCATGACCGGCATCAACGCCCGCGCCATGATCAACACTTTTTTCTTCAATCTCAATGCCATCAAGAGCGGGCAGTCGCGACCTTCTCAATCGCCGCGCTTCAAACCCGCCAAGGTCGGTTTGCTTGGTGCCGGCATGATGGGCGCAGGGATTGCCTTCGCGCAGGCCAGCAAGGGCATCGCCACCGTGCTCAAGGACGTCAGCCAGGAAAAGGCGGCGGCGGGCAAGGCCTACAGCGCCAAACTCACACAAGCGCGCGTGGACAAAGGCCGCATGAGCGCGGACGACCAAAAGCAGGTGCTGGAGCTCATTCTCGCCACCGACCAAGTGGCGGACCTGGCGGGTTGCGACCTGATCATCGAGGCGGTGTTTGAAAACCGCGAGCTCAAGGCCCGGGTCACCCAAGAAGCCGAGCCCTTGCTGGCGCCCGGTGGCTTCTTTGCATCCAACACCTCCACCTTGCCGATCGGCGGTCTGGCTGCGGCCAGTGCCGCACCCGAGAAATTCATCGGCATCCATTTCTTCAGCCCGGTGGACAAGATGAAGCTGGTGGAGATCATTCGCGGTCAAAAAACCGACGACGAAACCGTGGCCCGTGCCTTTGACTACGTGCAGGCCATCGGCAAGATCCCGATCGTGGTGAACGACTCGCGCGGCTTCTTTACCAGTCGCGTGTTTGGCACCTTCGTCATGGAAGGTGTGGCCATGCTGGGTGAAGGCATTCCGGGCGCAGCCATTGAAAACGCCGGCATCCAGTGCGGCATGCCAGTCGGGCCGCTGGCCGTGCTGGACGAGACGGCGCTGACCCTGAGCCTGCATGTGATGGAACAAACGCGCGCCGACTTCGAGGCCGAGGGCAAAACCTATGTCGCCAGCCCCGGCGAGCTGCTGGTAGCCGACATGGTGCGCCTGCACAAGCGGCCCGGTCGCGCCGGTGGCGGCGGCTTCTACGAATATCCCACAGAGAAAGGCGTCAAAAAATTCCTGTGGCCACAGCTCAAGCCCCTGTTTGAAAAAACCGACGCCCCCTGGAACATCACCGACCTGAAAGACCGACTGCTTTATCGTCAGGCGGTCGAGACCGCACGCTGTCTGAGCGAGAACGTGCTCACCACCGTGCATGATGCCAACATCGGCTCCATCTTCGGCATTGGCTTTCCGGCCTGGACCGGTGGCGCCATGCAGTTCATCTACGGCATGGGCATCGACAATTTTGAAAAACGAGCCGCTGAACTGGCGCAACAGTTTGGCCAGGGCTTCGCCCTGACGGAGGAAGTGAAAGCGGCCATCCGGCGCTACCAACCGGTCTATTGAACAGTTACAGGCGCAAGGCCTTGAACGTGCTGAAAGCGTAGGAATACCATGTTGGCAAAACTACTCCGACGCATGCTATTGGCGCAGCTTTTGCTCGGGGCCGGGCTGGGCTACCTGCTCAGCGCCACCCTGGGTTGGCCGAAATGGAGCCCGTGGGTCATGGCAGCGTCATGGCCGCTGTTAACCATGACTTTGATCGTTGTCGTTAGCGCCCTCAAATCCAGGTCACCCGAAACGTCTGCCCTGTGGTGGCGTTCGGTGCTCGGAGAGTTGGTAACGGAATTTCAAATTTTCCTACTCAGGCTGCCTTGGACCACGACCGCTCCCGGTTTCCTGCCCGCCACCGGCTCAGCGGCGAAAATCCCCGTCGTGCTGGTGCACGGCTACCTATGCAACCACCGCATCTGGGACGACATGGCCAATGCCCTGCGTGCCGATGGGCATGCGGTGTTTGCCGTTGATCTGGAACCGCTGTTCACGTCCATTGACCGCTACACACCCATCATCGAGACAGCCGTTGCCGAACTCTGTCGGCAGACCGGCGCCACCCAGGTGGCATTGGTCGGGCACAGCATGGGTGGACTGGCCATCCGCGCCTGGATGCGGGCCCACGGGACGCAAAGGGTGGCCAGCGTGCTGACCTTGGGTACGCCCCATGCCGGCACGCAGATTGTTCGCAACACCCGCGCCCAAAACGGCCAGCAAATGAACTGGCGCAGCCCCTGGCTCGAAGAACTCGCGTTGGGCGAGTCAGACGCCACCCGTGCGCTGATGCGCATCGCCATCACGCCCCACGACAACATCGTCTACCCGCAACGTGAGCAAGCGCTGCACGGTGTGGAGCCGATTGTTTTTGAAGGAATAGGGCATGTCCAAATGTGTCTGAACAAGCCGGTCATCGCTTGGGTACTGTCACAGCTATCAGGGACAACTTGAAATTGCAGCCTCTGCAGGGCAACGCGCTTTCCCGATTCAGCTTGTCTGGGTCGGCTCAACCGCTGGCACCGATTCGGCCCTTCGTCTGCGGGGTTTGCGGCCACCGGTGGACTCAATGAACAGTGCTTTCCCGTCGGGCAGCGAGATCGCAACTTTGTCCTGGCCGTCGTGGGTCAGGTGGTAGACCGTTGAGCCACTGATCTCGGTTGAGGTTTCCAGCGTTCCCTGCGTCAGCAATTGCGACAGTTCGGCCACCGAGCCGGAACGCCAAAGTAATTTGCTCATCGTTGTTTCGCCTGATGTTCGCGGAAGCGGGCCGTGAACCCTGGCACATCCAGAGGTCTTCCAAAATAATAGCCCTGCACTTGACCGCACCGCATTTTCAGCAGCAGGTCAACTTGTTCTTTTCTCTCGACGCCTTCGGCCACGACGTTCAGGCCGAGGCTGATCGCCATGGCGATGATCGCGCTGGCGATGGCGGCATCGTCCGCGTTGTCGTGAATATCGTTGATGAAGGACTTGTCTATCTTCAACTCGTCAATCGGAAAACGGCGCAAATACGACAGGCTGGAATAGCCCGTGCCGAAATCGTCGAGCGAGATCGACACCCCGAGACTCTTCAAGGCGCGCAAAGCGACCAGCGTGCTGCTGACGTCCTGCATCACCATGCTTTCGGTCAGCTCCAGCGTCACGTTCGTCGGATCGACGCCGGTATTCTCAAAGATGGATGCCACGCGTTCGGCCAGGTCTTCTTGCCGGAACTGGCGCGATGACATGTTGATCGCAATCTTCAAGCCGCTCAAGCCTTCGCTTTGCCAGGCCACTTGCTGACGGCAGGCTTCAGCCAGTACCCATTCACCCAGGGGCAGGATCAGGCCCGACTCTTCCGCCAAGGGGATGAATTCGATCGGATGGATCATGCCTATCTGCGGATGTTGCCAGCGCACCAGCGCCTCGGCGCCAACGATGCGTTCACTCGCGAGGTCGATCTTGGGCTGGTAGTGCAGGATGAATTCGCCGCGCTCCAGGCCGCGCCGCATGGCGCCTTCCATGTTCATGCGGCTGATCGCGGTCACGCCCATTTCCGGCATGAACTGGCGCACACTGTTGCGCCCATGCTCCTTGACGCGGTACATGGCAATATCGGCGTAGCGCAGCAGGATTTCACCGTGATCGCCATCGCGCGGGTAGAGCGAAATGCCGATGCTGGCCGTGACGAACACTTCGTGGCCACCGATTTCGAACGGTCGCGCCAAGGCTTTCAGCACCTTTTCGGCGACCACGTCGACGTCGCCGGTTTCGGGCAGATCGGTCAGGATGAGCACGAATTCATCACCCCCCAAGCGGGCCACGGTATCGGTCTCGCGCACGCAACCGTTCAGGCGTTGCGCGACCTGCTTCAGCATTTCGTCGCCGGCACCATGGCCGGAGGCATCGTTGATCAGCTTGAAGTGATCCAGATCCAGCAGCATCAGGCCCACCGACAAATCACTGCGCTTGGCCCAGGCAATCGCTTGCTTGATGCGGTCGTTCAGCAAATTGCGATTGGCCAGGCCGGTCAGGCCGTCATGCGTGGCCTGATATTCCAGCTCTTTCTGGTAGTTGAGGCGCTCGCTGACGTCGTTGATCACGCTGACGAAATGCGTCGTGGCGGCGCCAGAGGCATCTTTCACCGGCGAGATATGCAACTCGTTCCAGAATTGCGTGCCATCCTTTCGGTAATTGCGCAGCAGCGCCTGGCCTTCGCGTCTTTCACGCAGGGCGGCGCGGATCTCTTCGAGGTCGGGTTGGGCCAGATCATCGCGCACCAGGAACCGGCCCTCGCGCCCGATCACTTCCTGCGCGCTATAGCCGGTAATGCGCTCGAAAGCCGGGTTGACATAGACGATGGAATGATCGTTCTCGTCGCTGCGCGTGATCATGATGCCGTTGCTGCTGGAGACCAGCGCCTGCTCGCGCAACAACAGGGCTTGTTCGGCGTCCTTCAGCTGGGACTGGCTTTGAGAGATGTCCTGCTTGATCGCGACCCAGTGGATGATGCGGCCCTCTTTATTGCACAAGGGGCTGACGATCTGGCGTTCCCAATACGAGCTGCCGTCGCGGCACCAGCTCAACACCTCCCCTTGCCAATGTTCGCCGACACCCAGCACCGTCAGCGCCCTTCGAACCTGTTCGCTGCCTGGCGCGCCGGATTTCCACAAGACATGCGTTCCCAGAACCTCCTCCAGTGCGTATCCCGACGCTTTGCAGAAGCTGTCGTTGCAGTACTCCAGCTCGCCTGCCACATTGGTGATCACGACAGAGAAAGGACTTTGCTGCACCGACAAGACCAGCATTTCCACGCTGTCCTGCAAATCATGGTGATCGTGCGGGGTTGACAGGGCATGGATGGCTTCGGCCAGTTCGCGTGCCAGGCGAACGAGGATGCGGTGCGCTTCGTGTCCCTCAGCCAAATCGAAGGCCGCGCTGACGCGCAATTCGGCCAGCGGCAAACCATAGCGCGCCAGCGGCAGCGCCAAATGCCGCATGGCGGCACCGGCGTTGAACTGCTCGGCTCGGGCGCGATAAATTTCCGATTTGTCACCGAGGTCAAGCTCGACTTCCGCGCTCAGATAACCCGCCTTTTCTACCAAAATCCGGCAAAATCCGCGTAACATTTCGGCTAGATCGCCGTCAAACCAAAGGCAGTGGGACAGCTCACCGAGCAGCAAGTACCACGTTTCCAGTCGGCGCGATTCCATATCCAGGGGGTCTGATTCGTCGGTTTTCATCATTTCCATTCACAGTTCCCAAAGACAACGCTGGCGCAAGAGGCAGCTGAAGAATTCTAGTGCCCTGCCATGCAGCAGCAAAACAATGGTCAGGGCTTCACGCTTCAGGCACCGGGAAATACGACATAACTAAGTGAACCAATTCAACAAGCCAAAGACTAACCGCTAAGCATACGGGAAGGGATGTACTCATGTCGCGAATAAAACGCTTAAAGGCGTCATTAACGCAATTTCCGGATATTGACGCGCCGTCCATGTGGCTATTGGCCTTCGAGCATCGTGCGTTTTGGGAATTCTGGGCCGGTATGCTCGGCTTCAAGCCGCTGCAACTGCTGGCACCCTGGGGCGATGGACACCCGGTGCTGGTGATTCCCGGTCTGGGCGCTTCAGACGGTTCGACCGCCTTGCTGCGCAAGTTTCTGGATGGCCTCGGTTATGTCACCTATCCTTGGGGCTTGGGACGAAACTTGGGGCAAAAAGAAGAAGGTACGGCGTCGATGCGCCAGCGGCTGAAGTTCATCTTCGACCGTCATGGAAAAAAAGTCAGCGTGATCGGACAGAGCCTGGGCGGGGTGTTTGCCCGTGAACTGGCCAGGTTTGATCCCGACCGGGTGCGCCAGGTCATCACCCTGGGCTCACCCTTTACCGGCCATCCGCTGGCGTCCACCGGCACGCATCTGTACGAGTGGCTGTCCGGCGACCGGTTTGAAGACCTGGATTTCAGCCAGCATCTGGAGATGCGCGTCAAGCCACCGGTACCGACCACGTCGATCTACAGCAAACTCGATGGCGTCGTGGCGTGGGAATGCTCTATCGAAGAGGGCCGACCCGAAGGCGAGAGCATCAACCTGCGCGGCAACAGCCACATCGGCATGGGCAGCAGCCCGAACGCCTTGTACCTGATCGCAGATCGCCTGGCACAGCCCGAAAATGACTGGAAACCGTTCGAAGCCAGTGGTCTGGGGCGATGGTTCTATGGGCCGGATGACCATCATCCGAGAGAGCGCAATCGGCGTAGGCGCGCGGAGGACAAAGCGCGCACCTCATGAATCAAGAAAAGCGCTAGGGTAAGCCGACGCCCGGTACGTCCACCGGCATCGTGAAAATCATCCCTGACAGGGCCAGGCGGGACTGCTCCGGCGTGAGCATCACCTTGCCCGTCAGCACAAACAGGGTTTTGCGTTGCGGCCCGCCCAGCATGCAGGCCACGGCCTGTCCCAACGTGGGAATCCGATGCGTTACTTCACCACCCTCGCGCACGCGCAGCACCTCGCGGCTGATGGGTGAAGCCACCCACACCGCACCTTGCGCGTCCAGGCAAATGCCATCCGGCGCGGCGCCTTGTAGTTGCGCCCACACGCGGCGCTCGCCGAGCGTGCCATCCGCCCCAATGGTAAAAGCCGTCAACCGTGCACCGTAGCTTTCAGCCACGATGAGCGTGCGACCGTCGGGCGTGATGACGCTGCCATTGGGAAACTGCAGGTCGTCGGCCACCACGCTCGCCTGGGCGTCGGGGGTCACCATGATCAAAACCGTGGGTACGGGCTTTTGCCGCGCCGCAATGTCAAAGCCGAAGTTGCCGATGTAGGCACGGCCAAGCGCGTCCACCACCATGTCATTGCAATGAAACGGCGCCAGATGCGACAGGTCTGCCACCTCGGTCAGACCCTGCGGATCCAGCCGCAACAGGCGCCGGTCCGTCATGGACACCACCAGCAGCCGCCCGTCAGGCAGCCAGCCCAAGCCCGATGGTTGACCCGGCACCTCCACCACGGTCTCAACCCGGCCATCCATACCCACCCGCTTGACGCTGTGGGTATAAAAATCAGAAAACCACAGCGCACCATCGTGCCAGCGCGGCGACTCCGGAAAGGCCAGCTGATCGAGAAATGGCGTGAGAATCGATTCAGTTGTCATGAATGTCCTTATTGGAGTGGGGTTCCGGCATCCTACAGTCAACAACAGAGCGTTCACGGTCACGGGTTTGACAGCCTGGCTTCATATTTGACAAAGTCAACCAATTTCGTGACCTTGTCAACCATAAACTCCAACCCACCCTCTGCTGCCGAACTGCACATCCAGGCCGTGCGCGGCTTCAATCGCTTCTACACCCGGCGCATTGGCGTGCTGGACCCCTATCTGGGGAGCGGTCTGTCGCTGACCGAAGTACGCGTGCTGTATGAATTGGCGCATCGCGACCAGCCCACGGCCACGGAACTGGGCCATGACCTAGGACTGGACGCCGGTTATGTGAGCCGCATCCTGCGCCGCTTTGAAACCAAAAACTGGTTGGCCCGCGTACCCTCCCCCGCTGATGCGCGGCAAAGCCTGCTGGCGTTGACGAACGTCGGACGCCAGGCTTTCGCACCCTTGCAGCAGAAATCACGCGACGAAGCGGCCGCTCTGCTCGCGCCGCTTGCCGATAGCGACCGACACCAGCTGATTGACGCCATGGGACGGGTACAACGCCTGCTGGACCCGGCCAGCCCCAAGGGCCAGACCCTGGTGGCGCTGCTACGCGACCCCCAGCCCGGGGACATGGGCAGGGTGATCCAGCAGCACGGCGAAATCTATGCCCGCGAGTACGGATGGAACGCCGAGTTCGAGGCGTTGGTGGCGAACATCGTGGCGCAGTTTGTGCGGCAGCATCAGCCCGGCTGGTAGCGCTGCTGGATGGCCGAGTTGAATGGTCAACGGGTGGGCTCGATTTTTCTGGTGCGCAAATCAAAAACCGTGGCCCAACTGCGCATGCTGATCCTGACGCCCCAGGCCCGCAGCTTGGGGCTGGGCGCCCGCTTGACTGACGAGTGCATTGCCTTTGCACGCAACAAGGGCTACAAGAAAATGGTGTTGTGGACCAATAGCTGCCAGCGCATGGCATGTGACGTTTATGCCAGGAAAGGCTTCAAACTGGTCAAAAGCGAGCCCTATCGCGGCTTCGGGCAAGACTTGGTCGGCGAGACCTGGGAACTGAAACTTTGAATCCCACTACCACGGCGCCGACGCTCGGATATCTGGTAAAACCAGTGTCATGACTGATATTGCCACCGACCCGCAGCACTTTACCAAGGCGGTCACCGAACTGGGTGAAAAGCGTCCGGTGGTGACAACCCAGGCCATTTTCAATGATCGTGGTGTGAAGATCCTGGAAAAAGGCGTGGCGATCAACGCCGGCTTGTACGAGCGCTTGATGGCGCACAAGCTGACGGTACCGATTGAGCACTCGGTGGCCAGCACGCCCACCGTCACCGGACAGATGTTGCGCGCGCAAGCGGAGCAAGCCATGCGCGACGTGCCTTTCTTTACGCGGATCAGCGCCGACGTCAGAACCCACAGCATGCTACTTGATGCGCTGGAAAAAATGCCATTGCCTGACCCCATGGCATTTCAGCTCACCCTGGCCTGCGAAGTACGCCCGGAACTTTTTCACCACTCGATCTATACGGCGCTCTTTGCATCCTGGATGACGCTGGTTCACAGTGCATCGCGCTTTGACATCGGCATGGCCGCCGCCGCCGGATTGCTGCACGACATCGGAAAGCTGCATCTTGAGCCATGTTGGCGCCGGGACGCAAGGCGCCGGAATCGCGCCTGTGGGTACAACTGCGCATGAACCGGCATCGCTATGACGCGGTGATACTTGAGCACGTGGTGCAGCACCTGGGGCCGCAAGGTGAGCGACATAACGAGGGCTTGGCATTGATGGCCGATCCTGTGAGCCAACTCATCGAGATCGATGCCGCCCTGTCGGATTGGCCCGCCGACGCCGAGTTTCGCGTGGAACTGAGCGCAGTGCGCCGGGAGAGCATGGCCGCCGGGGCTGTACAGGCTGCGCAATTGCGTCGCACGCTGGCCGCTGTGGGCGCAGCACCGCAGCAGTTGGCGCAATTGGGGGGCGACGCGCTAGACAATTTTCTTCAATTGGAGTTGACACTGGTGGCGCAGGAAGCCGCCTGGCAATTGCGCTCGCTGGCTCGCCAGACCACGCGGCGTTGGAACCGTGAGCCCGATGGCCAACATCCAGACGCCCTGCAAGCGTGGCTGGACCGGGTGGAAGCCTTGCTGGCCAACGTCAACAGCATCACTCCGGCGCACGCTGACGACACCGAATAAGCCATGTCTGAGCATCAAAACCCTAACTCATCACGTCCCGTTTCCCTGCTTGACCTGTTCTGGTCATTTACCTGGCTCGCCCTGCAGGGCTTTGGTGGCGTGCTCGCCGTGGTGCAACGCGAGCTGGTGGAAAAAAAGAAATGGCTGACGCGCGAGGAGTTTGTGGAAGACTGGGCCGTGGCGCAAATTCTGCCTGGCCCCAATGTCGTCAACCTGTCGCTGATGATTGGCGACCGCTACTTTGGCCTGCGCGGCGGGCTGGTGGCGCTGGCTGGCATGCTGACCTTTCCGATGCTGATCGTGCTGGCGCTGGCGGCCATCTTTGCCGGCATTTCCGATTCGCCAGGCGTTCAGGGCGCGCTGCGCGGCTTGGGCGCCGTGGCGGCCGGCCTGATTGCCGCCACCGGACTCAAACTCATTGACGCTTTAAAGACAAATGCAATGGGAGCCCCCGTTTGCTGGGCGATAGCAGCTATTACTTTTATAGCAATCGCGGTGCTGCGGGTGCCTCTGGCGTGGGTCCTGCTGAGCGTTGGCGGGCTCGGCTGGTACTGGGCTTACCGGCAACTGGGCCGGGCGCAGGCGCTGGGAGCAGCCAAATGAGTCTGAGCTTGACGGGCGCCGACTGGCTGGCACTGCTGACCCATTTCATGTCGCTATCCTTGCTGGCCATCGGTGGCGCCATCGCCACGGCACCCGACATGCACCGCTATCTGGTAAATCAACAGCACTGGCTGAGCGACGGCCAATTCAGCTCCTCCATCGCACTGGCGCAGGCGGCACCCGGGCCGAACGTGTTGTTTGTCGCCCTGCTGGGCTGGAATGTCGGCATGAACGCCGGCGGCGGCATGGGCGGCGGCCTTGTCGCCTGGGCCTATGCCTTGCTGGGCGTCGTCATCGCCATGATCGGCATCATGCTACCCAGCACCACCCTCACCTTCGCGGCGGCCCGCTGGGGCCATCAAAACCGGGAGCTGCGAGCGGTGCGCGCCTTCAAGCAAGGTATGGCACCGATCGTGATTGCGCTGCTGATTGCGACCGGCTGGATTCTTGCCACCAGCCAAGGCAGCTCGGTACAACACTGGCCCTTGTGGCTGCTGACCGCGGCGTGTACCGTGCTGGTGTGGCGCACCCGCTTGCATTTGCTGTGGTTGCTGGGGGTTGGCGGGCTGTTGGGGTGGATGGGTTGGGTCTAGGGTTTTTCGTTGTCAGCTGCGCTGGCGCACGGCCTCATACAAACACACGCCGCTGGCCACCGACACGTTCAGGCTCTCCACGGCGCCGCGCATGGGAATGCTGACCAGCTCGTCGCAGGTCTTGGCGGTGAGCTGGCGCATGCCGTCGCCTTCCGCGCCCAGCACCAGTGCCACCGGGCCTTTGAGGTCGGCCTGGTAAATCGTTTTGGCTGCGACGTCGCTGGTGCCGATGATCCAGATGTTGCGCTCCTTGAGTTCGTTCAGGGTACGCGCCAGATTGGTCACCATGAAATACGGCACGGTTTCGGCCGCGCCGCTGGCCACCTTGGCGACCGTGGCGTTGATGCCGGCGGCATGGTCCTTGGGCGCGATCACGGCGTGCACCCCGGCACCGTCGGCGACCCGCAGGCAGGCGCCCAGATTGTGCGGATCGGTCACGCCATCAAGTACCAGAATCAGCGGCGCTTCGCGCTCGGCTGGCGGCAATTGGGCCTGGGTGGCTTCGAGTTGTTCCAGCAGTTCGTCCAGCGAATGCACCTGGGCCAGCTCTTGCACCCGCGCGGCTACGCCCTGGTGCCCGTGTCCGCCACACAGCTTGGCCAGACGGATGCCATCGGCCTCGATCAGGCGTGCGCCGACCTCATTGGCTTTTTCAAGGAATTGGCGCATGCGCGCATCGCGGCGCGTCGGCTCGAAATAAATCTCAATGATGGATTTGGGCGCGGTTTTGAGACGCACGCCGACGGCGTGAAAGCCGAATAAAACTTTGGATGAAGACATGCGCCAATTATCGCGGCTTCTAGATCGCTACTAAAAACATAGCTGCTCGCGCAATAAGCACGAGGGCTAGCGCTCAAATTGGCTTAAACATCAAC
>NZ_DHXT01000083.1:7112-19758 GCF_002413825.1 Rhodoferax sp. UBA5149 | reverse complement strand
TGCCCGGACTCGGGCAGAAACAGGTTCCACAAGCCTTCAGCTTTTGCTTTGGCCTTGAGTTCTTCAAGAACGGGGTAGGTTCGGTAGGCATTGCCGTCTTTGGCATTGGCAGCAATTTCCTTCTCGCGGCGTTCGTAATTCGGGAAGACGTTTTCTTCCAGGAAGTTTTTGACGCGTCCATGCAGTTCCTGCACTTTGGGTGAAAAATCGAGTTGCATGGTTTTTCCTTGCTGTCGCGCTCCATTGTGAAGAGAGTCACCCTCTGATCACTGACGGAAGCACATGGGTAGATGAGAGTAAGAGGTTAACGGGGCAACGGCAGTCTGACAAATGCTTTGTTTTCAATAGAACTATTCATTTCATGCATGGTTCAACAGGCCTGTCTTGCCTCACATTAGCAGACGAGCTACCTTTGCTACCATTGCCTATTACCTATTGCGCGCATGAAATTGCAGTCAAATGGACAGACAGGCCAGCAGGCTATTTATCTTTGTAATCCGACCCCCATTCTCACAATGCCTCAAATTTGCCCCAGCATCCGCATCAAGTCGGCTTGGTTCTTCGGCCTGCTTCTGGCGAATTTCACCCTCATCGCGGCCCTCTGTGCCCTTGTTTAGAAAATGCGGCTTGCGGGAAGGTATGCGGTTTCACCAAGGAAAACGGCGTGATGTCGAATGACCGGGCGCCGGATAAGGTCGAAATCCTCGCCAGCATTCTAGGGGGTGGCCGAGTGCCAGTGGCACCTTGGACATCCTACTTCTTGGCGCTGGCCTTCTTCGGCATCGCTCTGGCGGCCCGATTTGCCTTGCTGCCCGTGGAAATGGGGCTTGCCTTTCTCACCTTCTATCCGGCAGTGGCACTTTCTGCCCTGCTTTTAGGTACCGGCCCATGCTTGCTCACTGTGGCGCTGGGCGCGGTTGCCGGGCCTTACATTTTCATCTCGCCATTTTGGGTTTTCAAGCTGTCACATGACTCGTTGCTGTCGGCCGTGATCTTCAGTTCTTCTGGGGTTATTGTCTGCTTCCTGACCCACAAGATGCGGCACCACGTCGAACAGTTTCGCGAGAGCGAAGCTCGCTTTCGTACGCTGTTCGAAGGTGTCCCCGTGGGGCAAATGCTCGTCGAGCCGGGCAGCCTGCGCGTTCTGCAATGCAACCGGGAAGCGAGCGATGTCATCGGCTATAGCCGCGAGGAGTTGTGTCGCTTGCGCGTCTGGGATTTCAATATCGGCCTCAACAGCGAGACGGCCCAATCGATACAGCAGCGTCTCTTCGCCAATGAACGGGTTCAGTTCGAATCGCAATATCGTCAAAAAAACGGTGAGTTGCGCCGCGTGTTCGTTACGATCGTGATGCTGAGGACTTCAAAAGGGAATCGGTTTCATTCCACCCTTCTGGACATCACCGATCGCAAGCGGGCCGAAGCCGACCTTCGCATCGCCGCGACCGCCTTCGAATTGCAAGAAAGCATGATGATCACCGATGCAAAAAGTGTGATTTTGCAGGTCAACAAGGCTTTCACCAGGAACACCGGCTATACCGCCGACGAGGCTGTGGGCCAAACACCGAGGTTGCTCAAATCAGGCCGCCACGACGCAGATTTTTACCGCGAGATGTGGAAAACCATCCATCGCACGGGCACATGGCAGGGAGAAATCTGGGACCGGCGCAAGAACGGCCAAGTTTATCCACAATGGCTCACGATTTCGGCGGTGGTGGGTGGCGATGGTGCCGTTGTCAATTACATCGGGACGCACTACGACATTACGGAAATCAAGAATGCAGAGAGTGCGATGCTCAACCTGAACCGCGACCTTAGCGAATCACGTCAGCGCTTGCGCGAACTGGCGGCGCAAAACGAAGCGAAGCGTGAAGGCGAGAGAAAGCACATCGCACAGGAAGTGCATGACGAACTAGGCCAGGTTCTGACGGCGTTGCGCATGGATATATCGCTGTTGGGCATGCGTTTCGGTTCGCTTGACCCGGCCGTGATCGACAAAGTGCAGGACATGAAGGGGCTGGTGGACCGTGCCATTCTGGGGGTGCGCAATGTTGCCGTGAATCTGCGGCCGACAGCGCTGGACATGGGGCTGGTTCCTGCCATCGAGTGGTTGTGCAAAGAATTCACCAGGCAAACCGCCATTGCGTGCGTGTTTGAGGCGGGGGGCGAAAACATCGATCTGGATGAAACACGGGCTGTGGTGATATTTCGCATCGTTCAGGAGTCGCTTACCAACGTCACGCGTTACGCCCAAGCAAGCCAGGTTGAGATTACCCTCGGTCTTCGTGGCCATGAGTTGGGGTTGGAGGTGCGGGACAATGGGCTCGGCTTTGATCTGGCCGCAGCCGCCAAGAGGAAGTCTTTTGGCTTGCTTGGCATGCGCGAACGGGCGCTTGCCTTGGGCGGCCATGTGGATATTATTAGCGTCCTTGGGCAGGGGACCGTGATTGGCCTGTCGATTCCGATCGACTTTGATACTGCAAAGGAAAACTCGTGATCCAACTGGTCATTGCCGATGATCATGCCATTGTTCGCGGCGGCTTGAAGCAGATTTTTGCACTGGTACCCGATTTTGAAGTGGTGGGTGAAGCCATTAATGGCAGCGAGGTGCTGGAATGCCTACGCCACGCCCCTTTTGATTTGTTGTTGCTGGACCTGAACATGCCCGGCATCAGCGGGGCGGATTTGATCACGCGTATCAGGGCACACCGGGCCGATTTGCCCGTTCTCGTCCTCAGCATGCACAACGAGCCTCAAGTGGCCGCGCGCATGCTCAAGGCCGGCGCGTCCGGCTACATCACCAAGGATTGTGAGCCGGATATTCTGCTGGCGGCCATCCGCAAGGTCTCTGCCAATGGCAAATACATAGATCCCGATCTGGCTGAAAAAATGGTGTTCGATGTGACATCGACGGCGCTGGCCCCCCTGCACAGCCGGCTGTCCGACCGGGAGCTGGAAGTGTTTCGTTTGCTGACTACTGGGAAATGCGTGAATGAAATCGCCAAACAACTTGCCATCAGCAACAAAACCGTCAGCACGCACAAGGTTCGGTTGATGGTAAAAATGAACCTAACGAGCATGGCCGACCTGATGCGCTACGCCATGCAACACGACATCATGGGCTGACGCCTCCCGGTTTCGCTGTGTGAGGGGTAGGGCGATCCCTACGCATCCCCATCCTTTTCTGATGAAAAAACCAGCATCGCCCGATAGTGCAGATCGCTAGGTTAGGGCAAGATCAGATCAACCCATGATCATGAAGCTGTTGATTGTTGATGATTCAGAACTGATCCGTACCTGTCTGCTGAGGTTGCTCAGAGATATCCAGGGCATCGAAGTCATCCACACCGCCGACACGCTGGCCCAGACGCTGGAAAGCGTGCGGCACCTGTTGCCAACGCTGCTCATTCTGGATCTCAATTTACCCGATGGCAATGCCATTCAGAGCATCCGCACCCTGAAGCAACTGGCGCCCGAGATGCAGATCGCCATGTTCACCAATGATGTGAACAATTCCAATCGTAAAAAGTCCCTGGAGGCCGGGGCGGACTGGTTTTTTGACAAATCCATCGAATTTGAAAAGCTGCTTGACGTGGTGCGGACACAGGCCGCATTGAATTTGGTGATCCACGTTTAAGAAAGGCAACACAGGAGAGAAACCCGTCAGCAATACCGGTCAGTTTTGGTGGCTGAGGCCCCCTGGATTTTTTCTGAAAACGTTCAATTTTTACGCCTTAGCAAAGCATCGACCCAAGGATTACCCCCATGAGAACCAACCTCCCCGTGACGCAACGCGAGTACCAGTTCCCCGGAACTGAGGCGCTGCTTTCCACCACCGATACGGCAAGCCATATTTCTTATGCGAACACCGCCTTCATTCGCACCAGTGGCTATTCCACCGAAGAGTTGATGGGGCAGCCGCACAACCTGGTGCGCCATCCGGACATGCCGGTCGAGGCCTTTGCGGATATGTGGCGCAGCCTCAAAGAAGGCCAGTCCTGGCGGGCACTGGTCAAGAACCGCCGCAAGGATGGCGACCACTACTGGGTGCGCGCCAACGCCGCACCGATGCGGCGCAACGGCCAGGTGACGGGTTATCTGTCGGTGCGCACCAAGCCGTCTCGCGTTGAAGTGGACGCGACCGAAGCTCTGTACCGTCGTTTCAAGGACGGCCGCGCGGCAGGGCTTGCGTTTCATCGCGGCCTGATCGTTCGTACCGGCGTCATGCGCTGGGCCAGTGCGCTGCAACTGTTGCCCACGGCGTGGCGGGTGCGCCTGCCGCTGCTGCTGGTGGGTGCTGCCACGGGCGTGGCCTTGGCTTTCTCAGGTCTTGGCGGTGCTGCATTGGCAACCATGGGGGTCGTTCTGGCGGGCAGCCTGCTGCTGGCGGACTGGTTCATCGAGACGCAGGTTACTTCTCAATTGACCGCTATTTTGGGCGTGGCGCAGCAAGTGGCAAGCGGTGAAGCGGGCGAAGACCTGAACCTCAACCGTTGTGATGACATCGGCCTGATTGCACGTGCCATCAATCAGTCCGGTCTGAATTTACAGTCTCTGGTGGCCGACGTGTATGAGCAGGTTTCTGGCGTGCAGGTGGTCAGCCAGCAGATTGCTGCTGCCAACAATGATTTGTCGGGCCGGACCGAACAGACTGCTTCGAGTCTGGAGCAGACGGCGGCTGCCATGGAGCAGCAGACCGCGACTGTGCGTCAGAACGCCGACTCGGCGCAACAGGCCAGCCAACTGGCCAATGCCGCGACGCAAGTGGCCACCCAAGGTGGTGAAGCGGTGGCCAATGTGGTGTCCACCATGGCGCTGATCTCGAATTCGAGTCGAAAAATTGCCGACATCATCAGTGTCATCGATGGGATTGCCTTCCAGACCAACATCTTGGCACTCAATGCAGCGGTGGAAGCGGCCCGGGCCGGCGAGCAGGGGCGCGGTTTTGCCGTGGTGGCCAGCGAGGTGCGTAGTCTGGCGGGGCGCTCGGCGGCGGCGGCCAAGGAAATCAAGGGCCTGATCGATGACTCCGTGGAAAAAGTCGAAAGTGGTTCCACACTGGTAGCGGACGCCGGCCAGACCATGACCGAAGTGGTCAGTCAGGTCAGAAGAGTTTATGATTTGATTACCGAGATTACCGCCGCCTCCAAGGAACAGGCCATTGGGATCGCACAGGTTGGTCAGGCAGTTGCCCAGCTCGACGAGATGACTCAGCAAAACGCTTCCATGGTGGAAGAAAGCAGTGCCGCGGCCAACAGCATGAGCGACCAGGCTCACCGTTTGATGGACGCGGTGAAGGTGTTCTCGGTTTAGCAAGAATGACCAACAACCACACGCACCGCTTTCAAATCACCGCTGGCTGGACCCTGCTGGCGCTGGCCGTGCCGTTGTTGTGGTGGGTTTCACACCCCGGCTGGCAGGTCGCGATTGAGCCAATGACGTTCCTGTTTTGGCACACCTTCATGGAAATATTCGCCGTGGTGGTGGCGATGCTGATATTTGTCACCGGCTACCGCGCTATTTTGTCGGCACGCAAAGGCGCCGTTGTACTGCTCGGGATCGCATTCTTGGGCGTGGGACTGCTCGATTTTCTGCACACCATGGGCTATGCAGGCATGCCGGATGCCATGACCGTCAACAGTCCCCATAAATCCATTTTCTTTTGGCTGGCCGCGCGCATGCTGGCAGCAAGCGCATTGCTGGTCTACGTATCCCTGCCGAGCGGGCCGGAGGTCACGGAGCTGAAGAAGCGTCTTGCCGTGGCTCTGATGTTGGCGGCGGTCGGCGTACTTGGGTTTGTCGGGCTGCTTTGGCCAGACCGCGTGCCTGCCTTGTTCGTCCCAGGGGAGGGCCTGACGCCCTTGAAGATCGGTCTTGAATGGACGATCATCACCATCGATCTGATGACCCTCGGGATGCTATGGCGTCGCCGCGAAAAATTGGTATATGAATGTGTCATGGCGCTTGCTTTTGCGGTGGCCTTGTCGGCGGTCTCGGAGTTGTTTGTCACCATGCTGGGTGTGATCGACAAAGACGCGGCCAATGTCCTCGGACATATTTACAAGGTGGCGGCCTATCTGTTTTTGTTCCATGCCACCTTCAACGAGGCCCTGCGCCGGCCCCTGGAACGCATGACGGCGCAACATCTGCGCGAGAAAGTAACGCTGAATGCGGCGCCCGATGGCGTTTTGTGGGTTGACAACACCGGGCGCATTTTGATGGCCAATCCCGCCATGGAAGTCCTCACCGGCTACCCAGAGAATGAGTTGGTAGGCCAAAACGTTGACCTATTTTTGCCCGAACACTTGCGCGCTCGCCACGCGCAGTCGATGCGGGGCTATTTCATGACGCCGCATCCCCGTGCCATGGGTTTGATGGATTTGAAACTACTGCGTCGCGATGGCCAGCTGCTGCCGGTGGACATCTCTTTGGGTCACTGGGAAGACGAGGGAGCGCGCCACGCCATTGCCTACGTCCGCGACCTGAGCGAGCGCAAGAAGTTTGAAGAGTCGCTGCGCTACCAAGCCACCCACGATGAACTCACCGGCCTGCCCAATCGCTGGCTGTTTCGCTTGCAACTTGGCCAGGCATTGGCGCGTGCCGGGCGCTCCGATCTGCGCGTGGCGGTGCTGCTTCTTGATCTGGACTATTTCAAAACCGTGAACGACAGTTTTGGACACGCCACGGGGGATGCCTTGCTGGTGCAAGTCGGCGCCCGTATTCGCGGCGTCTTGCGCGAAAACGACTTGCTGGCGCGCCTGGGCGGTGACGAGTTCGCCATTCTGCTCGCCGATCTGGCGGATGTGGATGAAGCGGTCAGTGTGGCCACCAAGCTCCTGGCATCGCTGCAGGCCTCCTACCGCCTGCAAGATGAGGATGTGTACTCAAGTGGCAGTCTGGGTCTGGTTTTCTACCCGGACGACGCCCAGGACAGTGACACCTTGCTGCGTTACGCCGACATGGCCATGTACCAGGCCAAGCAAGCCGGGCGCGGCACCTATGCCTGCTACTCCATGGAGATGGACCGCCGTGTGCACGAAGACATGCAACTGCATACCCGGTTGAAGGAAGCGCTAGCCCAAGGGATGTTGCAGTTGCATTATCAGCCGCAAGTGGGCGTGCAAAGTGGCGAGATCGTAGGGGCGGAGGCCTTGCTGCGCTGGCACGACGAGGTACTGGGCGATGTATCGCCGGCCCGCTTCATTCCGGTCGCCGAGGCCACGGGCCTGATTTTGCCCTTGTCGGACTGGGTGCTGGAAACCGCGTGCGAGCAAATTGCCGCCTGGGCTGAGGCCGGCACGCCCTTGCGGGTGGCGATCAATGTTTCGGCGCAACAATTTCGCCAGCGCGATCTGCCCGAGAAGGTGCGCGCAGCATTGGCGCGCAGTGGCGTGCAGGCCGAGTGGCTGGACATTGAAATCACCGAGTCGGTGGCCATGACGCAGCCCGAGCAGGCGCGCGAACAACTCCATGCCCTGGTGGCACTGGGATGTCGCGTGTCACTCGATGACTTTGGCACCGGCTATTCGTCACTAGCCTATCTCAAGGCCCTGCCGGTGAGCAAGCTCAAAATTGACAAGAGCTTCATGGACGGCATTCCCGACGATGCGGGTGACGCCACCATTTCCCGTGCCATCATTGCCTTGGCCCACAGCCTGGGCATGACACTGGTGGCCGAGGGTGTGGAAACCGAAGTGCAGCTGGATTTTTTGCGCCAATACGGCTGCGAGGTTTACCAAGGCTGGCTGTTTGCCAAAGCCATGAAGGCTGAAGAACTGACCGCTTTGATTCCGCGTACCGGTCGCCGCTGATGCCTGAGCTGATGTCAGCGTCGCCAGTGCCACCCGGACGCCGACGCGGCACGCCCGGCCATTGACGTTCTGATAGAGTAGGCGGTCAGAGGCAACTAAGATAATGGCAACTTCCAGACCGATGATGGGGACCACGAGACGCTCCCATTGGATCGTGCGGATGGATTACCGGGTGCGCACGGTCTCCTTCGGCGTGTCCTTTGTCTTCATCGGTGCCCATTTGTGGGGCAAGGACTACAGCCCGATCGTCTGGGGCCTGCTCATATTGCAGTTTCTCATCTACCCCCATCTGATGTATTGGCGCGCGCAGCGCGCCCCCGTGTCTCTGCAGGCCGAGCTGAACAACCTGGTCGTCGATTCCCTGTTGATCGGCCTATGGGTCGCCGCGCTGCAATTCCCTCTGTGGATTGGCTTCACTTTGTTCATCGGCAGCTCACTCAACAACACCATCAGCCGGGGCACCCCAGGCTTCCTGTGGGCCATGCTGGCTTTCTTCAGCGGCGCGCTGATGTCAGTCGCCCTCTTTGGCTGGCATGTGGCACCCGCCACCGGATGGCCAGTCACCTTGCTGTGCGTGATTGGCCTGTCGGCTTATCTGCTGCTCATTGGCGAACTTGCCTACGGCCGCAATCAAAAGCTGCGCGACGCGCGCACGCAATTGCGCCTGAACGAACAGGCGCTGCAGCAACAGCTCGACGAAAACCGTGCCCTGCAAGCGCAACTGAGCGAACAAGCCAACCGCGACCCGCTGACCGGCCTGTACAACCGCCGCTACCTCGACGTCACACTGGTGCGCGAACTGGCGCGTTGCGAGCGCGAGGGGCAACGCTTAAGCCTGATGATGATCGACATTGATCATTTCAAGCGGGTCAATGACAGCTATGGTCATCTGGCGGGCGACGAATTCCTGAAAAAGCTGGCCACGATGCTCAATGAACAGGCCCGTGTCGCTGACGTGACCTGCCGTTTTGGGGGCGAGGAATTTCTGCTGCTGCTGCCCAATGTGACGCAGGACGTGGCGCTGGTGCGGGCCGAGCAATGGCGCGTCGCCGCCGCCGCGATGATCGTCCCGTTCGAGGAGTTCCGCCTGCAGGCCACCTTGTCCATCGGCATCGCCATCTACCCTGACCATGGCACGTCGCCGGATGAACTGATCTGCTGCGCCGACCAGGCCCTGTACCGAGCCAAGACCGAAGGCCGCAACCGTGTCGTCTTGTTTGGAAGCGAAACGGCCGTCACCGGGGCCTGAAGAAACGGCGCGCAGTGCGCCAATTTTTGACTGACAGGCCCTGCACCGACCCCATGAAAAACATCAGTCGCATTGATTTGAATCTGTTCGTCGTCTTTGATGCCATCTATACAGAGGGCGGCATTACACGGGCCAGCGAAGCACTCCAGCTGACACAACCGGCGGTCAGCCATGCGCTGGGTCGACTGCGCGTTCTGGTGGGCGATCCGCTCTTTGTGCGTCAGGGTCACATCATGTCGCCCACGCCCGTCGCACGTGAGCTGATTGGTCCTGTGCGGCGGGCCATCGGCGAAATAGAAGGCTCATTGAGTCAGCTATCAGACTTTGATCCCTTGACATCCCAGCGGGAATTCAAAATCGGGATGCGTCCCATCGTTGAGTCGGCCGCCATTCCGGAGCTGATGCTTCGGATCGGTGATGCCGCACCGCAGGTAAAAATATCGTCCGAGCATCACAACCGCTCCGATTTCCAGACCAATTTGACAACGGGAACACTGGCGGCTGTCGTTGACGTCTTGCTGCCGCTCACGCACAACATTCGCAACCAGCGTCTGGCGGCCGGGAAGATGCTGGTTGTGGCCAGAAAAGACCATCCCATCGTCCAGGGCAGTATCAGCCTGGAATGTTATCTTGCGCAAGAGCATGTCCTGGCCAGTTCCAGAAAAATCGGACCGGGTATGGAGGATATGGAACTATCCCGGTTGGGTTTTCAGCGCCGGATCAAGCTGCGCTGTCAGCACTACTGGACCGCCTGCAAGGTGGTCAGCAGCTCCAACCTGTTGCTGACGATGCCGGAGCGCTATGCCCGTTCCACCAATGAGCCACTGGCCAATCAGTTGATCCCGTTCCCGATAGACATGGCCGCGCGCGATATTTTTCTATATTGGCATGCCAGTGCCGAGAACGACCAGGCCAATCGTTGGCTGCGTGAAAATATCATCGCGTCGTTTGAAACCCCGTCACGCCAGTGAACACCTGCCGCTACAGCCGCAGCGGGCTGGCGTAGCCGGTCATCTCCAGGTAGCCGCGCCCAACCCGTTTGCCATTGCTGTCAAACAGCTCGCTCAAGCCCTCCCAGTAAACCGCGCCGGTTGAGTTGCGGCTGTCGAGTTCCTGGTTGTCGATGACGGCTTTGACGGTATAAAAGTCCGCTGGCGTTCGTACCACCCATTCCACCGGGTAGCTGGCCCGCGTCAACGGGCTGGTCCAGCTGCGTACCGGCTGGAACAGCACCTCGCCGTGGCTGAACACATGCGGCGTTGCCCCCATGGTGGGATGGCGAAACGAGCCACCGTCCCACAGCGCATGGCCGGCCTGGTCCCGCAGGCGAAACGCGGTGAGGGCGCTGCCGTCAAACAAATTCATGCCGATCCAGTCCCAGCCCACGGTGTCGTGCTGCAGCAGCGCCTGACTCCATTCGTGGTCGAGCCAGGCGCTGCCTTGCACGGGCAGCTGCCGACCGGCCAAAGCCAGCGAGCCTTTGGCTTGCAGCTGTGGCAGGCTGTAGTAATAACTTGCCTGCTTTACGTCAGGCCCCTTGCGCGACAGGCCCCGATCCCCTTGCAGCAGCAGCGGCTGGGTTTCAGTCAACGCCAGTTCGAATCGAAATCCGCTGCCCGCGGCCACGGCCCGGTACTGTTTGTCGTCGCGCATCAGCGACCAGTCGCGCAGGGTGATGGCGGTGTCCAGTTCGCTGGTTTGGGCCACTTCAAAACCGGCCCGTGAGATGCGCTGGTCGTGCCATAGTTTTTTGTCTGTTACGTCGGTCACGGCGGCGTGCGCAAAGATCAGCTGCTTGGCGGCAAATGCCGACGTCATGCCTTGGGTGGCCTGCACGCGCGAGCGAAAAAACGTGAGTTGAAAGCCGAACTCGCGCTCGCCCAAAAGGGAACCCGATGGCAAGCCCGAGCGCAGATTCCCGGTGAGGTACCACCACTCAATCGCGAAGTCCGGGTGACTGCCCAAGTCGCGTGGAAACTGCAACACGCGCGCAGTCCGAGCCGGCACTTGCGCCCGTGCCCCCGCTGGCAAGGACCACAGCGGCGCGGCCAGTCCGGCGGCCAGCAGGTGTCGTCGTGAGAGCTTGGGTGGCATGGCGGGTGGCTCGGCGCGTTCAGCTCCGTCGTGCTTCGATGCGTGCCACGGCGCTATTGAGCCAGGAAGGTTTGGACGTGTTCATGCGGGGAGAGTAGCAGGATTGCGTGGCGGGAGTCCGTCCCTCTTTGGGTGATCCGCTACTATCCACGGTCTATGGTTCCTTGTCGCTTCTCGCCGTGATGCCATCCCGATCCACTCCGCTGGGCGGGACGCCTGCACGCGCCGGCGTCTTGTTTGCATTGGCTTTGGCGGTCATGGTGTTCGCGGTGCTCGTGACGGTGTTCGTTGCCCTGCAAGAGCCCAGCGTAGGTTGGCGTTTTGCGCCAGATCCACAGGGCCAGGGTGTGCTGGCCTTCAGTCCGACGCAGCCACTCAAAGTCTCGCAGCGAACCCAGGCGACGCACCGGGTCATTGCTATCCGATCAGCGTCGCGTGATACGGCTACCATGGCGCCGCAGCTCAATCTCGCCAGTCTGGTGGCGGTGGAGGCGCCCTCCATGTTGCCGCGCCAGGAGGAGTTGCAGCAATTCTTTGATTTGCAGCGTGCGCTGTGGGCGGTTTTGAGCGAGGCCTTGCGCGCGAACCAGCCGGTGGCGTTGCAGCTCGCCGATGGACGCTGGCTACAGATCGCGGTGCATGGGCGACAGTGGGACGAACTCGGCTGGCTGTTCTGGGTCCCCCTGCTGTGCGCCGTGGTGCCCTTTGTCGTAGGCGTGGGTGTCGGCATTTTTCGCTGGAACAGTGCGGGCGCACGTTTTCTTGGCCTGGCCAGCATCTCGTTGTTTGCCGGTCTGTGCGAAGTGTCATTGATGACCGGCCGGTTGTGGCTGGTGGCACCCTGGATGCTGGAATGGGGCCAGGTTTTCGTACGCTGCACCTCGCTGGGGGCGGCCTGGGCTTTTCTCATGATGATGGCGCATTACCCCACGCCGGTGCGGCATGCGCGCCGTTGGACTCAGCTGAGTGGCGCTTTCTTTCTGGTGTTGCTGGTGCTCAATGCCGCTCAATGGCCTGACAGCCAGACGCTGCGGTACAAGCTCCCCTTTTTGCTGGCCTTGTGCCTCGTCCTCGCGCTCAGCGTCTGGCAGGGAATCGCCAGCCGGGCCGACCCGGTGCAACGGGCTGCAGCGCGTTGGCTGGGCGCCTCCGTTTTTCTGAGTGTCAGCGTCGTGGCGGTGGCGTTCGCTGTCTCGGTTGTTTATGACGTGCAGATCATCAGCACGGCTTATCGTTGGCTTTCCTTGCCTTTGCTCTATGTCAGCATGATTCTGTCGGTCGGGCGCAGTTCATTGTTTGAGCTGGAACGCTGGTGGGTGCCTCTATGCCTCTGGTATCTGGGGGGTGTGGTGGTGGTGCTGACGGATCTGGTGTTGGTGGCCTGGCTCCATTTTGATCCGGGTGCGGCCATCAGCTTGTCTCTGTTGCTGATTGGCTGGGTTTATTTCCCCTCGCGTCAGTGGCTGTTGTCAAGATTGCGGCTTTGGAGCCG
>NZ_DHXT01000083.1:5327-6815 GCF_002413825.1 Rhodoferax sp. UBA5149 | reverse complement strand
CCCGTCGCCCAGGTGAAAGACCTTGGGCGGGAATTGCATGTGAAGGACGTTGCCGGGCAGGGCGTTTGGGTGCTGCTGCTGGCCAGGGGCGGCCGGCATTTGTTTACCGAAGAACATGTGCGCATTGCTGGGCAGCTGTGGCGTTTGCTCGAAGTCGGGCTGATGCAGCAGCGCCAAGGCCAACAGGTGGTGGAGCAGGAGCGCCAGCGCATCGCCTCTGACCTGCATGACGACCTGGGCGCGCAACTGCTCACCATCATGCACGTGGGCAAGTCGGATCGCACGGCGGCGTTGGCGCGGCGGGCACTGGAGGACATGCGCGAGAGCGTGCGCGGACTCGCAGGTCAGCCGGTGCTGGCGGAGCAGGTGCTCTCCAACTGGCGTTCTGAGACGGTCTCCAGATTGGTGGATGCTGGTGTGGCGCCGGACTGGCGTGCCGGTGAACCGCCGGCCGGTTTGGTCCTGTCGGCGCGTATGCTGGTGCAGCTGACAAGGGTGCTGCGCGAGGCGGTGTCGAATGTGATTCGTCACAGTCACGCGCGGCATTGTTGTGTTGACATTTCCTTGGACACCGGTCACCTGGTGCTTGATGTGCAGGACGATGGCCGTGGTTTGTCCATGGCCGCCAGCGCATCGCCGGGCCATGGCATGTCCAGCATTGAGAGCCGGGTGCGCAAGCTCGGTGGCACGCATCGTTTTGGGGTGTCGGCGCTGGGTGGTGTGCACCTTCATGTGCGCGTGCTGCTGGAGCGCGCGCCTCAGACGCACGCCTTGGGCACGGTTGTTCGTGCCGCCAATCCATCGACTACCATCGCCAGTCCATGAAGCATGCCCTGATTGTTGAAGATTTGCCCGATATCCGTGACTGGCTCGGTGGCGTGGCGCGTGCCGCGTTTGCGGATATGAATATCGTCTTTGCCTCGCGCCGCGACCAAGCCCTCCAGGAAATTGAGCGTAGTCAGTTCGACCTGGCGCTGATTGATCTGGGTCTGCCCGACGGTTCCGGCATTGACGTGGTGAGCGCCCTGCGTCAAACGCAACCCGAGCTTGTATCGGTGGTCGTGACAATTTATGACGATGACGATCATCTGTTTCCGGCGCTGCAGGCGGGTGCCTTTGGTTATTTGCTCAAAGACCAGCCGCAAGATCTCCTGGCGCGCCAACTGATTCGGATCACCCAGGGCGAGCCGCCCCTGTCCCCGCCCATTGCCCGTCGCGTACTGGCGTACTTTGCTGGCGCTTTGCAACGCCAGCAAACTTTGGTGCGACAAATTGAGGAAGAGGTGCGTCTGACGGAGCGCGAAACCGAGGTGTTGCAGCGGGTCGCCAAGGGCTATACCTTGCCCGAGATTGCGCTGCAACTCGGACTGTCCAAGCACACGATTGCGGACTATATCAAGCAGGTGTATCGCAAGCTCAATGTGTCATCGCGCGCCGAGGCCGCGCTGGAAGCCGCCCGGCGCGGGCTGGTGCGGCCTTGAGTTGATC
>NZ_DHXT01000083.1:0-5054 GCF_002413825.1 Rhodoferax sp. UBA5149 | reverse complement strand
CGAATTTTCATCACCCCCCCTAAACAGGGGGTACCGTTCCCTCCAGTTTTTCCCTAAGCTCACCCCAGAAAAAGACTTTTTCAATGGGTCTTTTCGTTAACTTTTCTGGAGGTGTTGAAATGAACGTATTGAACAGGGGCGTACTCTTGGGGCTGCTATGTGTCGCTGCTTTGACGGGCTGTGGCGGCGGCGATAACGTCACCGCGGGCACGCCTGCTGCCAGCACCCTGAGCGGCGTCGCCGCCGTGGGTTTTCCGATTGTTGGCGGCGCGGTCAACGTCACCTGCGCCGGTGGCAGCGCGCTGACCAGTCCAACCAGTAGCACCGGTGCATGGCAAGTCACCGTGTCCGGACAAACTTTGCCGTGTGCGGTTCAGGTCAGCGGCGGAACCGTCAATGGCGCCGCCAATAGCACGAAATACCACTCCATTGCCACCAGCCTTGGTACCGTGAACATCACGCCCTTGACGGATCTGCTCGTTGCCAATCTGTCACGCGCAATCCCGAGCGCCTGGTTCGCCAGTTTGAATTCAGCAGCTCTCACGCCGATCAATGCAGCGGCCGTCGGCGCGGCACTTACCCAACTGCGAACGGCGCTGGCGTTGACCCAGCTCAGTGGCATCGACCCGATCACGCTGGCGTTCACTGCGGCCAGTGGCAATCTGATCGACGACATGTTGGCCGCACTGCAAACTGCGATGACGAACGCCGGGGTGAGTTATGCGACTTTGCTAAGCGCCGCCACCGGCTCTACCTTCACGCCACCGAGCGGTATGAGTACTGCATTCGCCAGCGCCTTTTCAGGCACGACCAGCGGTGGCACGGCGGGTGGCGGCTCGGGTAGCGGGGGTGTCGGTTGCACGGGCCAGGTTGCGACGCTTTTCAGCAATGCCAAAGGAAGTTATTCCGCCGCGGCCATGACCTTCGACAATGCGGCGTTCGGAACCACGCCAACATCGCCCGTTGCAGGATTTGTCAACGGAGTGAATTCCAACATCACGGTTAACGCGGACTGCACGATCACCGTCGGTGCGTTCACCCTGACCTACAAGAGCGGTAGCTACGCCGAGTTCCCCTCAGGCGCTGACACCCAATACAACATTGACTTGACCGGCGTCGGTGTCAAAGACCCGCATTTTGAGCTGTTTACCGGCAAGCGCAGTCTGACCTTATTTGACACGGTGAATACGTCGCAGGGTGTGAGCTTCGACGAAAAGTAAGAACTTATCCGTCTATAACCCCATGCAAGCCAAATCCATGTTCAGTAAGAGAGTAGTGTTGGCCATGGCCGCGCTGAACCTTGTCGCCTCTGCCGTTCAGGCACAAGAACGCGTTGACGGAGTGATCCAAAAACGCGGGTTTTTCGGCCAGTCGCTCAGCCCTGACGAGTTCGAGATCATTCACGGCAGTGAGTTCAAGGGAGCAAAGAAGGTCGCGATCTCCGTTTTCAACGTCGCCTTCCCGAATGAAAACAAGTATGTCGCCACTACCAGAGGCACCTCGGTCCTGGGTGCCTACGGCACCTCGGCGCGGGCGAGTATGAGCACGACCATGAAGGGTGTGGACCAAGCGACACAGCAGCGCATCACCGACAAAGCCTATGCGCTGTTTGTAGAGCAGCTGAGAGAGGCTGGATATGAGGTCGTCGATCAAGCAGAACTGGCGCGTCTGGCACCAGAATTCGGCAAGTGGGACGCGCTGCCCAACTTCAGCCCGGGACGGTTCGGCGCCTATGTCGCACCCACGGGTCAATCGGTTCGATTTCTCACAGGGGATACGGCCAAGCGAGACACTTCCGGGTTTATGGGGCAACAAATGTCCATGTTCCGTGCGCTGGATAAACCGTTGGCCTATTCGCGTTCCCCGTACATCGCGCACGATGGCAGCATTGGCATCATCGCGGTCACTATGGTCGTTGACTATGGGGTGTATACCAGCACGGGCGACAGCAATCGACTGGGGGGAAGCGCCAAGATAGCCTTCAAGCCGGGGGCAACGATGGCAGCGGGCAACAACGCCGACAGCGGCACATTGATCGAGTACTGGGGGCCACAATCCGGCGGTTTTCCGGCGGTTGCCTATCTGCAAAAGCCGGTCTACTCCGACCGGGCGCTTGGGCCATTGGAAGACCTGGCGAAAGACATCGAGAGCGCACAGGCCACCGTTGCAGTCGCCGTCGTCGCCGACCCCAAGAAATTCGAGGTGGCAGCCGACGAGGTTGTTGGCATCGCCGTGCCGAAGTTGGTAGGCGTTATGGCCGCCGCGAAGTGAGTAGATAGCGCCGGCCTGTCGGCTGATACGGCTTTGTCACGCCACGGTCACACGACGCGCTCAAGATAACCAGGGTTTTCCCTTGGTTTTAATTGATCGAAAGGCGCAGTCATTCATGTCACATGCAGGTTCATTCAGAGGGTCCGGTGTTTCGGGTTCGTTTTCGCGCCGGATTTTCGGTGTTCTGTCGCTGGTTCTGGCGGTGGCGCTGGTGGGCTCGACGATAGGTTTCTTGTCTTTGCAGCGGGTGTCCGATGAAACCGGGCGCATGGTCGATGAGGCCATGGCCACCGAGCGCCTGGCCGGGGAGTTGCACCGCCACATCTCGGTCAACGTGGCCCGCTCCAAGGCTTTTGCATTGAGCTCCGAGCCCCAGGTGGGCGATGCGCTGACCCCCGAGATCAACCAGACCGCTGTCGCGGTGGATGAACTGCTGAACAAACTGGGCGCGATGCTGACCGTGTCCGAAGATCAGGCGATTCTGCGTCGTATGACCGACGCCAATACCAAATTCCTGAAGGCTCGCCAAGAGCTGACAGCCGTGCGCGACAGCGGCGTGACGGCGAATATTGAGCAGGTCTATGCCAGCCGCTTCACACCCGCGGCGCAGGCGCTGCTGGAGGCCGTGACCGCGCTGACAAATTCGCAGCGCGCCAAGATCGATGCGTCCGTGCTGAGCATTGGCAACCTGAGCGGGTCGGCGCGCTGGGGTCTGGTCCTGTTCAGCTTGTGTGCGCTGCTGCTGGGGAGCGTGTTGGCGGTTTGGCTGGTGCGCGCCATCACCCGGCCGATCCAGCAGGCGGTCGACACCGCCAACCGGGTGGCCGCGCTGGACCTGACGGCGCACATTGAAGGACATGACCGCGACGAGGCCGGACGGCTGCTGGTGGCATTGGGCCGGATGCAGGCGTCTTTGCACTCCCTGGTGTCCCAGGTCCAGGGCGCCAGCCACGATGTGGCCCAGGGCGCCACGCAGATCGCGGCCGGCAATCTTGACTTCTCCAGCCGGACCGAACTGGCGGCGTCCTTTTTGCAGCAGACGGCCGCTGCCGTCGAGCAGATTGCGGCGACCATGCACCATTCTCTGGAAGCCGCGTCGCGCGGCGAGCGGTTGGCGCAATCGGCCGCTGGCGAGGCCGCTGGTGGCAGCCAGGTCATGTCCGAGGTGATGCAGACGATGGATGACATCCGGGAGTCGTCGCGCCAGATTGTGGACATCACGGCGGTCATCGACGGACTGGCTTTCCAGACCAATATCCTGGCGCTGAATGCCGCCGTCGAGGCCGCCCGCGCGGGTGAACAGGGACGCGGCTTCGCCGTGGTGGCGGCCGAGGTGCGCGTGCTGGCGAACCGCTCCGCCGAAGCGGCGCGGCAGATCAAAGGGCTGATCACGGCCTCCGCGGACAAGGTGGAACTGGGTGCCACCAAGGTCGGTCAGGCGCGCGACAGCATGAGCGCCATCGTCGACTCCGTGGGGCGTGTGGTGCATGCCATCGGTGAAATCACGGTTGGCACCCAGGAGCAAAGCATCAGCATGTCAAGCATCAATGCGGCGGTGAGCCGCCTGGACCAGATGACCCAGCAAAACGCCGCCGTGGTGGAAGAGTCCGCAGCGGCCGCGCAGAGCCTGCAAGCGCAGGCCGGTGATTTGCGCGACGTGGCCGGGCAGTTCAGGCTGCCGGGTCTGGCGCTCGCGCTGCGGTGACGCTATCCGCATCGTCACCACAGCCAAGCCCAGCCGCATCTCGTGATTGCTATTAAAAATGTAGCTGCTCGCGCATATGCCACGGGGGCTAAAGGCCTAAAATAGCTTAGGTCGGGAGACCCGGCCCCCGGCTTGTCAACGCCGGATCTGCCTAGTCACGAATCCGAGCGTCGCCGACCAAACAGGTTAATCACAATCATGACGATGGCGACCACCAGAAGAATGTGAAGCAAGCCGCCCATGGTGTAGGCGGTGATCAATCCGAGTAGCCACAAAACGATAAGTACAACAGCGATTGAAAGCATATAGACCTTTCCCTGGTTACGAATTCCGACGCCACAACTAGCGGCAAGGAGCGTGGGCAATCTGCTCTTCGACCTTCACAGCCGCGCAGTCAGTATGAGCGCTCGAAGGGCGGCCGTCTGTTGGATGGGTCACATAGCGCCGGTTGGGTTTCTTGCGCCACTTGGCTGGCGCTGACATCATCTCCTTCTGACTTGAGAAAAATCAAAAAATCGGGAGCGGATCAGCGTAGTCTTGCAAACGACGCGAACCTAGCCGTCAGCCCAACAGCCCGTATCCGGCGAAAGTTGTCTCGCACGGTACACCGGTGGAAATGGGAAGTGCACACGGCAACGAACCCGGATGTTCAATGAAAACTGCCGCAGTCATCGGATTTACTTTGGCGAATGCGTTGTTGGCCCACGCGCAGACCGACGCGGGTCCGACGCCGTCGCGCTTTGACGGGTCTTGGGTGGTCAGGATTTCTTGCCCCTCCCATACTGAAGCGAGCGCTGCCAAGGGCTATTCATACAATTTCCCCGCGACGGTCTCGGGTGGCGTCATTGTGGGTCGCTACAGGGCAGAAGGGGACGTGCCATCGCTCGGTATCGAAGGGGCGATTCAGCCCAACGGCAGCGCCGTCCTGCATGCCCACGGACGAACAGGTGAGCGTGAATACGCTGTCAAACATCCCTCCGTCGGCACGCCTTACAAGTACACCATTCATGCGCAGTTTGACACCCGCAGAGGAACAGGAAGTCGAGTAGAAGACCGGGTCTGCGACTTCGTATTCACC
>NZ_DHXT01000008.1:3885-17292 GCF_002413825.1 Rhodoferax sp. UBA5149 | reverse complement strand
CGGAGGTTTGCATAATGGCCAGAGGCTTCAAATCATCATCGGGCGGCATGCTGCAGTGGCTGGGCCTGGCCGCCATCATCGTGATCGCAGACCAGTTCACCAAGGTCCTGATCGTCGGCTTCTACCATCTGGGCGACAGCACCGCGGTGACCAGTTTCTTCAATGTGGTTCGCATGCACAACAGCGGCGCCGCGTTCTCGTTTCTGGCCGGTGGGTCGGGCTGGCAACGCTGGTTTTTCACCGTCATCGGCCTGCTGGCGGCGACCCTGATTTTGTGGATGCTCAAGTCGCACGCCGGGCAAAAACTGTTTGCGTTTGCACTGAGCTGCATCCTGGGCGGCGCCATGGGCAACGTGATTGACCGGCTGATGTATGGTTACGTGGTGGACTTTCTGGACTTTCACTGGCACAACTGGCATTTTCCGGCCTTCAATGTCGCGGACAGCGCCATTACCGTGGGCGCCGCCTGTCTGATACTGGACGAACTGCTGCGCGTGCGGCGCGCGCGCTAGGCCAGGGACACGAGCCCGGACACAAGAAAAGGGAACACGTTGACGCACCTGCTGAATTTGCTGGCGGCCATTGCCCTTCTGGTCTGGGGCACGCAGCTGGTTCGCACCGGCATCCTGCGGGTCTTTGGTGTGAACTTGCGCAACCTGCTGGCCAAAAGCGTCAGCAACCGCTTCAACGCCACCCTCTCGGGCATCGGTGTCACGGCGCTGGTGCAGTCCAGCACGGCCACGGCCCTGATCGTCTCCTCCTTTGTCGGCCAGGGCTTGATGACCTTGCCTTCGGCGCTGACCGTCATGCTGGGCGCCGACATTGGCACCAGCCTGATGGCCGTGGTGTTCTCGCTCGACCTGTCGTGGCTGTCGCCGCTGTTCATTTTTGTCGGTGTGGTGCTGTATATTGCGCGCCAGTCCAGCACCGTCGGGCGCGTCGGGCGCATTCTGATCGGCCTGGGGCTGATGTTGCTGGCCCTGCGGCTGGTCACCCAGTCTGCCAACGTGCTGACCCAGGCGCCGGCCGTGAAGGCTTTGCTGGCCTCGCTGAGCAGCGATCTGTTGCTGGAGATTCTGGTCGGTTGCGTGCTGTCGGTGCTGTCGTATTCAAGCCTCGCCATCGTGCTGCTCACCGCCACGCTGGCCAGCACCGGCGTCGTGCCGCTGGATGTGGCGCTGGGCCTGGTGCTGGGCGCCAATCTGGGCAGCGGCCTGCTGGCGGTGTTGACCACGCTCAATGCCAACGTGGAAACACGCCAGGTGCCGCTGGGAAACTTCGTGTTCAAAATCATCGGCATTGCGATGACGGCACCGTTCGTCAGCCTGTGGCTAAAAAATGTGCACCCCTGGGTGGGCGAGCCCGCGACGCTGGTGGTGCTGTTCCATCTGGCGTTTAACCTGGTCGTGGGCGTCGTCTTTATCGGTTTGACCCAGGTCATCGCCCGCTGGGTCGAGCAATGGTTACCCAAGCCGGACAGAAGCACCGTGGCGGGTCGCCAGCGTCATCTGGATGCCAGTGCCCTGGCAACCCCGTCGCTGGCGATCTCCTGCGCCGTGCGCGAGGCCATGCACCAGGCTGACGTGGTGGAAACCATGCTGCTCGGCGTGCTGGAGGTGATCAAGAGCAACGACCACAAGCTGGCCCAGGATCTGCAGAAGATGGACGATACGGTGGACGAGCTGTACTCGGACATCAAGTACTACCTGACCAAGATTTCACGCGAAGCCCTGAGCGAGAACGAAGGGCACCGCTGGACCGACATCATCAGCTTCACCATCAACATGGAGCAAATCGGCGACATCGTCGAGCGCGTGCTGATGGATATCGACGACAAGAAGATCAGATTCGGTCACGAGTTCTCGGATGCGGGCATGACCGAGATCACCGAATTGCACGGCCGTCTGGTCAGCAACCTGCGGCTGGGCATGAGCGTCTTCCTCAACGGCAATGTGCGCGACGCACAAAAACTGCTGGAGGAAAAAACCCGCTTTCGCGACCTGGAACGCCAGTATGCAGCCACCCACCTGGAGCGCCTGGCCGTCAACACGCTGCAAAGCATTGAGACCAGTTCGCTCCACCTGGACATGATCAGCGACCTCAAGCGCATCAACTCCCACATCTGCTCGATTGCCTATCCGATTCTGGACTCGGTCGGCGCGCTGGCGCCCGCCCGCTTGCGTGATTCAGTGCTGGACTCACTCCACCCGGTAGCGGGAAACAGCGTGCAGCCGCACAAACCGGGGAAAACGCGGACCTGAACTGATTTGGCAGAGGCCCAAGCGGACGCCATTGAGTAAGGGTCGGCATGCTACCCCATCCATTATTCTGGTCCAGGCGTCTGCGTCGCATTCACCGCATAGCCATGCGGTGTCACGCCGGTCCAGCGGCGAAACGCCCGTTTGAAGGCACGCAGGTCGGCAAAGCCCAGATCGTGCGCCAGTTCGGAAAGGCTCTTCGCTTGCGCCAGGGCATCGATAGCGACGGCCTTGCGTGTTTCGTCCACCAGCGCCCGGTAGGACGTGCCCATGCCCGAGAGCTGCCGTCGCAGGCTGCGCTCCGACACGTTGAGGTCGGCGGCAAGCTGCTGCAGCTTGGGCAACTCAACCAAGTTGCCCCTCACCCGGCGCGTCAGGGTTTCGGTCAGGTCCTGGCGCGCGTGGCGGCGCTGCAAGAGCTGTTCAATCAAAGCATGGATCTCGGCGCGCGCGGACGGGTCGCTCCCGACGATCGGCGTGGCCAGTGCCTCGGCCGAGATTCGCATCCTGTTTTCACGGGCATTGAAGCGCACGCTGCAGCGGAAAAAATCACGGTAAGCCTGGTGGTGCGCTGGCTCGGGGTAGCGCAACTCCACAGCCAGGGGGCACAGCGCCTCGCCTACGAGCTGGCGCGCAAGACGCAGCTGACTGGCAAACCCCTCCTCCACCAGAAAGCGCTCGACCTCCGCATCCTCGAAGCGCAACTGCGCGACCAAAAAAACGGAGGCACGATCGGCGTCAAAACTGAAGTTCGGCAACGCACCGGCCTGGGCCTGGCGTTGCACGGCGTACTGCGCGGCCTCACCCAACGTGCTGCAGGCCATCATCCCGAACCCGATGGCACCCCAGGACACCAGCGTCTGGCGGGCGCCGACGACCAGCCCCAGTGCGGGCTCGGTGCATGCCGCCAGTGCCCGCCGAATGATGGCGGCGCCCTGTCGAAAGGAGATCAGGGTGTGGGGCGCGTTCAGGTCCGCTTCGGTCACGCCCAGGCCGCGGCACAGGCGTTCCTGCGCAACGCCATGCTCCGCGGCAACGGCCAACAGACTGCGTAGCGTGTACGGTGGAAACACCGCCGCCTGATCGGGCAAAACCGACGCGGTCGGGTCAGTGCGTTTGGACATGCCTGCATGGTACGGCAGGACCCGCACAGGCCCGCCGTGCGCCAACACGGTTGGCCGTTTCGGTACCACCGCACCGCCTATCGGGAACCACCGAAACGTGCACGCCACCGGCCTAATGACGCCACGCCGACCAACCCTGGAGTACCCCACCATGCCCCCTGTTTCCGACGACGCCATCTCCGTGCACAACGGTCGGCTGCATTTCGACGGTTGTGACACCGTTGCACTGGCCGAGGAATTCGGCACGCCGCTGTTTGTCACTTCTGAAAACAAACTGCGCCAGAACATACGGCGCTTCCACCAGGCGTTTGCCGCGCAATGGACTGAAGGGGAGGTGCAAATTCTGCCGGCCATCAAGAGCAACTGGAATCTGGCGATCTGCACCATCCTGGCCAGTGAAGGCACCGGTGCAGACACCTACTCTGCAGGCGAACTGGAGGCCAGCCTGAGTGCCGGCATTGCACCGGAGCGCATCTCGGTCAACGGCGGTGGCAAAAGCGAGGAGACCATTCGCCGTTGTATTGAGGCGGGCGTGCGCATCACGATTGAAGACCTGGATGAGCCCGATCTGATTGAGCGTGTGGCGATGGAACTGGGCAAAAAGGCCTACGTGCGCTTTCGCGTCAAGCCCGACTTTCCCAATCTGTGGAAGCTGAGCGACTTTGCGCTGGACTATGCCTCGATTGCCACCAGTATTCAGTTCTACAAGTCCGGCATTCCGGCCCAGTACCTTGTGGAGTTGGGCCGCAAGGTGCTGCGCATGACGCACGTTGAGCTGGTGGGCTTTCATTTCCATGGCGGTCGCCACCATGCCAGTCTTTGGTATTGGCGCGGCACGATGCGACAGTATGCGCGCCTCATTGGGCACCTGTGCCGCGCATGGGGCGGCTACCAGCCGAAGGAGATCGACATCGGTGGCGGCTTTGCCTGCCCACGCGACCCGCACAGCAAGCTGCATGCACGCGCCGACGTGACGTTGACTTGGTGGGCATGGCGCCCCTTCGAGCTCATCAGCCCGCTGCTGGGTGCATGGTTGCGCAACGGTATTTCATCGCTGGTCTTCAATCAAGTGATGGCCCGCGGCCCCTCGCAGGCCCGTGCGCCGAGCTACGAAGACTACGCCAAGACAGCGGTCGGGGCCTTGCGTGACGAACTGCACAAACAGGGTGTCACCACCACCGGTGTCTGTCTGCAAATCGAACCCGGCAGAGGCCTGTTCGGCGATACCGGCATCCACATCACCCGCGTTAAAAAATTCAAGCAGCAGACCGAACCCGTGAAGTTGAACTGGGTGTTGACCGATACCAGTGTTTTCTTTTTGACCGGTGGGGTCTATGAAAACAACTACCACGACTTTCGCATCGCCAACCGCGCCGACGCGCCCGCCACGGTGGTGGCGGAAATCGTGGGCCACTCGTGCTACGGCGATCGCATCCTGCCTCTGACCAAAATTCCAGCGGTGGTACCGGGCGACCTGATCGCGCTGCTCGATACGGGCGCCTACCAGGAGGTCTCGGCAAGCAATTTCAATGCGCTGCCGCGACCCGGCATGGTGCTGATCAACGGCAAGCGCCGCCAGTTCATACGCCGCCCCGAAACCACCGAGGACGTGTTTGCCCGCGACAGAATTCCAGACTGGCTGGCATCCCCCAAGCAGGAGGTGTTGGCATGATCCGTTTCGTTGCATGGATCAATATCGCTGCCGCGCTGGGCTTTGTCTGGTTCTGGACCAGCTTTCACGCCGGCTGGTCCTTCCCCATGGAGGAATTGAGAACCCTGATTCCCAATTTCGACGGCTACTACGGCTGGGAAACCTCGTTCATCGTGCCAGATCTGCTGGTGGCGTCGGCGATGGGCAGCGCCGGCCTTGCACTGCTGCGCAACCCGCAGCACCGCATGGCCGCCATCAGCCTGGTGTTCACCGCCGGCGCCTGCATGTTTCTGGTCGTCCTGGACACGACCTATGCGCTGCGCAACGGCCTGTACACGCTGGGGCATCCTTTTTCCTACGATTTGCTCTCGGTCCCGCTGGGTTTGACGCCGGTGGTGCTGCTGACCCTGGGTGTACTGGGGCCCAGGCTGGGCCTGGGCTTTTCAAAGGCGGCGTGGAACCAACAACCCGGAGACAAAACATGACATCCAATCAGTGGCAATACGTGGCACTGCTCACCAGTGTTCTATCGGGCTCAGCCTGCGCGCAAAGCGCCGACGACTATGTCGGCAAATGGATGACCGCAGCCGGTGACGGCGTGGTCAGTCTGGAGCGATGTCCGCTGGGCCGTGGAATGCCTGCGTCAGGCCTGTGTGGAACCGTGGTCTGGGACCGCAACGTGGGTGACCCGAAACGAACGGAAGCCCTGGACTGCAACCGCAAGGTGGTGGCGTACGCCAGGTTCGATGGCAGTTCCTGGACCAGGGGCTGGGCCTTCGACTCCCGCACCAATAGGACTTACTACAACCGGCTGCGCCTGAAGGACGGCAAATTGCAGTCTCGCTCTTATGCCGCCAATGAGATGTACGGCGAAACGGAAATATGGACCCGCGTGTCCGAAGTTCCACCTGGGTGTGAAGGAAAAACGCCTGGTGTTCGCATGCTCAAGGGCTCCGCCGGAAACTAATTTTTACCCAGGAAAAACATGAAAACCAAACTCTGTGTCGCCCTCGCTTTGACGTCAACGATTTCGTATGCGCAAACCCCGCCCCCCGAACCCGATGACATCAATATCAGCTCCGAGGTCAGGTTGACGACCAACCGCACCAGCCGTGGCATCACCGATTCGGGTCTTAGGCCCTCCACGTCTGTGACCGTGAACATGGTGCACGCGTCGGGCATTGCAGGCCTGATTGAGCTGGCTACCGTCAGCAAAGACGCATTGCCCAACAGCAATGGCACCATGGCCATTGTGGGCGCGGGCTACCGCAATGGTGATCCGGATGCGTTCCACTATGGCGGCGGGTTTTACTATGAACTCTTTCCCGGTGCGAACTACAACGCGCCGCTGACGCAGGACGATGCACTCGGTGGCACTGGCAGCAAGGTCGATTTCGACACGGGTTATGCCATCCTGGAACTGGGTTATGGGCCTGTCGATATCCGCTACGAGCACACTATGACCAATCGCTTTCGTGGCATCAGTGTGGGTGCGGTGTGCGCGCCCTTGGCAGCAACCGATCCCACGGCGTATCTGAAATGTTTGGCGCCCGGAGACTTGTCCAGCCGTGGCACCGGCTATCTGAGCGTGAATGCAAAGCACAAGCTGACGCCGCAGCTGGAGCTCTCGGGCCATATTGGCGTACAACGCGTGGCCAATTTTTCCGCAGCCAACCTGACCGATGTTCAAGTGTCCTTGGACTACACGGTGAATCGCTGGGTGTTCGGCCTGGATGTGACCCGTGCCAACGTGGAAACGCCCCAGATGTATGCCAACACGCGCTCCGATGGCAGCGCCTACCAGGCCAATGACACGGCCTTGGCCGCCCGAATTTCGTACAAGTTTTGAGTGGCGCGCGTGAGCACACCGGGCTCAATGCCGCCACTACGCCTAAGTTCCGCAGGAGACCTCGCATGAATGCAAGTCAATGGAAATGCGTGGCACTGCTCGCCAGTGCTTTAACGTGTGCTGCTCGCGCACAGACCGCGGACGACTATGTCGGCCATTGGTTGACCGCAGCGGGTGATGGCGTGGTTAGCCTGGAGCGGTGCGCGCTGGGCAAAAATTCGTCATCCATGGGATTGTGTGGCGTAGTGGTGTGGGATCGCAACGTGGAAAAACCACAACGCACGGAACCCCTGGATTGCAACCGCAAGGTGGTGGAGTTCGCCCAATTTGACGGCACCTCTTGGACCAAGGGCTGGGCCTATGACTCCCGCACAAACAAGACTTACCGCAGCAAGATACGCCTGAAGGACGGCAAACTGCATGCCCGTTACTACCTGGGCCATGAAATGTTTGGGGAGTCGGAAGTGTGGGCCCGTGTGTCCCAAGTGCCTTCCGGGTGTGCCGGCAAAAGTCCGGAAGGTTCGGGCATGTTGGAGCCGAAAAGCAAGTAACCGGTGGGGCACCGATTGCGGCATGAGATCACCGAATTTCACGGCCGACCGATTACAGCGTCAAAATAGTGCAACCCGTCGTCTTGCGGGCTTCGAGGTCACGATGCGCCTGCTGCACATCTTCCAGTTTGTAGCGCTGGTCGATGCGAATGGTGACCTTGCCACTGGTCACCGCCTCGAACAAATCATCCGCCATCGCCTGCGTGCTTTCACGCGTGGCGATGTGGCTAAACAGCGTCTGGCGCGTCACGTAGAGCGAGCCTTTGGCGCCCAGCAGGCCCGGCGCAAACGGCGCCACCGGACCGGAGGCGTTGCCAAAACTGGCCATCAGGCCAAACGGCGCCAGACAGTCCAGCGACTTGTCCCAGGTGTCCTTGCCGACCGAGTCGTACACCACCTTCACGCCTTTGCCAGCGGTGATCTCCTTGACCCGCGCCAAAAAATCTTCGCTTGCGTAGTTGATGACAAACGCCGCACCGTGTTCATTGGCCAGCGCGCATTTGGCATCCGACCCGGCCGTGCCGATCAGTTGCAAGCCCATGGCCCGCGCCCACTGGCAGGCAATCAGGCCGACGCCACCGGCCGCCGCGTGGAACAGCACAAAGTCACCCGCCTGCAAACCGCCTTGCGGCTGGGTCCGTTTGAGCAGGTATTGCGCCGTCAGCCCCTTGAGCATCATGGCCGCGCCGGTCTCGAATGAAATGACATCGGGCAGCTTGCAGACGCACTTGGCGGGCATCACCCGCAGCTCGCAGTAGCTGCCCGGCGGCTGGCTGGCGTAGGCCGCGCGGTCACCCACTTGCAGGTGGGTGACGCCGGCACCGACCGCCTCCACCACACCGGCGGCCTCCATGCCCAATTGCAGAGGCATCGGCAAGGGATACAGACCGCTGCGCTGGTAGACGTCGATAAAGTTCAGGCCGACCGCGTGGTGACGAATGCGGATTTCACCCGGACCGGGCTCGCCCACCGTGACCTGGACCAGTTTGAGCTGCTCGGGGCCACCATTTTGATCAATGCGAATGGCGCGGGAAGGGATTTGGGTCATATCGTGTCTCCTGAAATTTGAAGGGTCCAGCATGTTGCCATGAAATGGAGCACGACATCTTCCTCTCTGGCCACGGCTGCGCTTGAACCGCAAGGCGCGGCTTGAAGCAGGTGTTTATCCGGGTGTTTTTTGAGCCTGTGGCCGGCGGCTTTCTGCCAGAATGGAAAGGTTGCCCTTGTTAGCCCATCAGAATTCCCCATGCCCCGTTCAAATCACTGCTTGCCCGGTTGGCGTCGCGTCGCGACGCTGCTTTGCGGCGCGCTGGTTTTGTCAGGGGCGCAGGCGCAATCGACGTTGCCGCAAAAACTGCGCATCGTCGGCGGTCTGGCGGGCGTGAACCAATACACGCGCCATGAAGCGCCGTTCTGGACCAAAGACTTGTCCCGGCTGAGTGGCGGCAAGTTCGACGCCGATATCGTGCCCTTTGACCGCGCCGGCGTGCCTGGCGGCGACATGCTGCGCCTGATGCAATTGGGTGTGGTGCCTTTTGGCACCGCCATATTGGGCACCCTGTCCGCGCAATTCCCCGAGTACGGCGCGCCGGACCTGGCCGGACTCAATCCGGATATGGCCAGCCTGAAGAAGTCCGTCGCCGCCTTCCGGCCTTACCTGGAAACGACGCTGCGCGAACGGCATGGCGTGGAGGTGCTGGCCATCTATGTGTACCCGGCCCAGGTGGTATTTTGCAAGAAACCCCTGGCCAGCCTGGCGGATCTGGCGGGGCGGCGTATCCGCGTCTCGTCAGCCACGCAATCAGATTTCGTGGGTGCGCTGGGCGGCGTGCCGGTGCTCACCGGGTTTGCCCAGATCATGGCCAATATGGCCTCGGGCAACACCGAGTGCGCGATCACTGGCAGCATGTCGGGCAACACCCTGGGGCTGCAAGAAGTGAGCACCCATATCCACGCCCTGCCGGTGACCTGGGGTCTGGCGCTCTTCGGCGCCAACCTGGCCGCCTGGGGCGCCTTGCCGCCCGACTTGAAGATCTTGCTTCGCCGTGAACTGCCCCTGCTTGAAGCGGCGATCTGGACCGAGAGCGAACGCGAAACCGCAGACGGCATGGCTTGCAATACAGGCGCTTCGAGTTGCAGTTCCGGGCGCCTGGGGCGCATGCGTCAGGTGAGCATTTCGGCGCAGGACGAGCGTCGACGCCAGGCCATCTTCAGCGCCACGGTGCTGCCGCACTGGCTGCAGCGCTGCAATGCGCATTGCGCCGCGGTCTGGAACCAGACCATCGGCCCGGTGCGCGGCGTGATGGCGCCTGTTGCCCAATGAGGCGCTTGAAACTCTCCACCGTGACCGTCTCGATAGGGGCGCTGGTGGGTGTATTTTTGCTGGCGCTGACGCTGGCCGCGGCGAGTCTGATCTGGCATGCCCGAAAGACGGCCCTGGCCGAGAGCGAAGCAAAGGCCGTGCTCTTTGTCAGCGGTGCCGCAGCGGCACTCAACCGAAGCTTGCTGGGGGTGGATGTCTTGCTCGCCAGCATGGACGATCTGCTGGGATTGTCGGGGCTGATGGTGGACTGGATCGATACCAGGACGGCCAGTCAGACGATGTATGGCGCCATGCAACAAAATATGATGGTGCGCTATGTCGCGCTGATCAATGCGCAGGGACGGGTGATGGCTTCGTCCGATCCCGGTGGCGCGCAGCTGGTCGTGAGCTTGCCGGCGGGCTTTTTGGACGAGGTGCTGACCCAGCCCGTCTCGGCGCTGACCGTCAGCGCGCCGGTGGTGAGTTTTGCCAGTTCCGAGCGGGTGCTGTACTTTGGCCGCCCTATCAAACTGGCTGACGGCGCGAAGGTGGCAGTCGTGGCCGAGGTGCAGGTGCCACTCCTGACCTCCATCATGATTCAGGGGGTGGACATCAGCGGGCTCGAAGTCACGCTCGAACGCGGCAACGGACAGTTGCTCGCCAGCGTGCCGCCCCAGGAACAGCTCGTGGGCACGCAGCTCTCGCCGGCCTTGGGTGTTCAGCGTGACTCAGCCCATGCGCTGCGTCTGCCGGCGCGGCTGGGAGGCACGCCCGCCATGGTGGTGACCCGGCCCATTCTGTACCGCGATATGCTGATTGCGGCCAGTATTCCGATCGACGCGGCGCTGGAAGAATGGCGCACGCAACGCAACTTCATGGTCGGTGCGACACTGGTGTTTGTCTTGATGGTTCTGGCAGCGGGTGGCTTTGCCGTCTGGTACCTGGACCGGCTGGCGCAGGCGCGCATCGCCATGGCGCAGTCAAAGGCCACCCTGGATCAGGCGCTGGAGTCCATGGTCAATGGCTTTGTGTTGCTCAATGCCGAGTACCAGGTGGTCAGCTGGAACCGGCGCTTTGTGGAGATCTATCCATGGACGGCGAGGATGCTGGCGCCGCTCTTGCCGTTTCGTCGCCTGCTGGAAGTGGCGGCCAAACACCATCTGCCGGGTCTGAGCGAGGCCGAGCTCCGAAACTGGGTTGAACGCCGCATGGCCCTGCAGTTGAATCCGCAGGCCCCGCATGAGCAAACCTTGCCCAATGGCCGCTTCATCCAGATCACCGAGCGGCGCACCCCCGACAGCGGCTTGGTCATCGTCTATCACGATGTGACCGAGCTGCGCGTCGCCACGGCCGAGGTCGAGCAACTGGCGTTCTATGACGCGCTGACCCGGCTGCCCAACCGCCGGCTGCTGATGGATCGGCTGCAGCACGCCCTGGCGTCGAGCGCACGCAGCGGCCAGCACGGCGCACTGCTATTTCTGGACCTGGACCATTTCAAGACACTGAACGACACGCTGGGTCACGACGTCGGCGACTTGCTGCTGCAACAGGTGGCGCAGCGCCTGAGAACCTGCGTGCGCGATGAGGATACGGTGGCGCGCCTGGGCGGCGACGAGTTCGTGATCATGCTCGAAAACCTGTCCGAGCACAGCCACGAGGCCGCCACCCTGGCCCAGCGCATCGGCGAAAAGATTTTGCAGTTGCTCAACCAGCCCTACCAGCTGGCTTTGCATACCTACCACAGCACGCCCAGTATCGGGGCCACTTTGTTTGGAGTGGTGCAGCAAGCCCCGGCCGACTTGCTCAAACAGGCCGACATCGCGATGTACCAGGTCAAGTCGCGCGGGCGCAACGCCCTGTGCTTTTTTGATCCGCAGATGCAGGCCGCCATCACGGCGCGGGCCCAGCTGGAGGAAGACCTGCATGCGGCCTTGCTGGCCGGGCAGTTCGAGCTGCACTACCAGCCCCAGTTCAAACACGGTGAGCGCGTGGTCGGGGCCGAGGTGCTGATCCGCTGGCGGCACCCGCTGCGCGGCATGGTGTCACCGGTCGAGTTCATCCCGGTGGCCGAAGAAAGCGAGCTCATCATGTCCATCGGCCACTGGGTGCTGCGCACCGCCTGCCAGCAACTCGCCGTCTGGCAGAACGATGATCGCTGCCGCGCGCTGCATCTTTCCGTCAATGTGAGTGCGCGCCAGTTTCGCCAGCCGGATTTCGTGGCGCAAGTCGCCGCGGTGATACACGCGACCGGGATCAGGCCGCACTTGCTCCAACTGGAACTCACGGAGTCGCTGGTGCTTGTCAATGTGAACGACACCATTGCCAAGATGAGTGCGCTCAAGGCACTTGGGGTGCAGTTTTCCGTGGATGATTTCGGCACCGGCTACTCCTCCCTGGCTTACCTGACCAGTCTGCCACTGGACCAGCTCAAGATCGACCAGTCCTTTGTGCGCAACATCGGCATCAAGCCCACCGACGGCGTGATCGTGCAGACCATCATCGGCATGGCGCGCAACCTGGATCTGGAGGTGATTGCCGAAGGGGTGGAGACGCAAGCGCAACAGGAATTTCTGGCCCGCCATGGCTGCATCCTGTACCAAGGCTACCTGTTTGGCAAGCCGACACCGCTGGCGGATTTTGAGGCCTTGCTGGGCTAAGAAAAAGGGGCCAGGCAGCGGGCTTGTTACAGTCGTGCCATGCACCCCAAACTGACCCCTAGCGCCGCCCTGTTGCTGACCTTGCCGCCGCTGCTGTGGGCCGGCAACGCGGTGGTCGGTCGTCTGGTCAGCGAGCTGGTGTCGCCCATGACCCTGAACTTTCTGCGATGGGCGCTGGCCTTCAGCTTGCTGGCGCCGGTGGCGGGCGCGGTGCTGCGACCCAGCAGTCTGCTGTGGCCGAACTGGCGGCGTTTTTCGTTGCTGGGGCTGCTCAGCGTGGGCGGCTACAACGCCTTGCTCTACTTGGCCCTCAACACCTCCACCCCTCTCAACGTCACGCTGGTGGGCTCCAGCACGCCGGTCTGGATGCTGCTGATCGGGCGCTGGTTTTTCGGCGTTGCCATATCGGGGCGCCAGCTGCTGGGCGCCGCCTTGTCGATCACGGGCGTCCTGCTGGTGCTGTGCCGGGGTCAACTGGAACTGCTGCAGCAGGTGCGACTGGTGCCCGGCGACCTGTACGTGCTGCTAGCCTCGGGCTCCTGGGCCTGTTACAGCTGGATGCTGGTGCGCCCGACCACGGAACCACCCGGCATTCGATCAAACTGGTCGGCTTTTTTGCTCGCGCAAATGACCTTTGGCCTGCTCTGGTCCGGCCTCTTCGCTGGCGGTGAATGGGCGCTGGCCAAAGCCCACATTCAATGGGGTTGGCCGCTGGCCGCGGCGCTGCTGTTTATCGCCGTCGGTCCGGCGCTGATCGCCTACCGCGCCTGGGGCGCCGGCGTGGCGCGGGCCGGCCCGGCGGCGGCGGGCTTTTTCTCCAACCTGACACCGCTCTTCACCGCCCTGCTCTCCAGCGCATTCTTGGGCGAGACGCCCCGGCTCTATCACGTACTGGCTTTTACCCTGATCGTGGCCGGCATCCTGGTGTCGTCGCGCCGCTGAACTGACCCCCACGCTTGTCACTTCGTGTACTACGCTGCCCCCCGAGGGGGCTGGCCTTGCTTGGGGCGGCCCG
>NZ_DHXT01000008.1:0-3660 GCF_002413825.1 Rhodoferax sp. UBA5149 | reverse complement strand
CTTGCTTGGGGCGGCCCGGCGCGGCGGCCGGCCACGCGACACAGCCGGAGGTAGACCTTATTCCGTTTCTAATTCGATGCGAGATTAGGCGCACCGCTGCAGACAGTGCTTTAGCACGGCAAAGCGGGGCAACGACATATCGCGTTGAAGTAGAAATGGAATCACTGGGCCTGAAAGCCGCTGGCCTTGATGATGCGGGCCCAGGTCTGCTCATAGGCGCGTTCGCGGCTGGCCAGTTGTTGTGACGACATGAAACCCACCGTCAGCCCCATGGCGGTCAGGCGCTCACGTACATCAGGCATCGCGATCACCTTGGCCAAGGCCTCGGAAAAATGGTCAATGACGGCTTTGGGCGTGCCAACAGGCGCAAAAAAGCCGTAGTAGGGAACATCCTCAAAACCCGCCAGTCCGAGCTCGGCAAAGGTCGGCACATCCGGCAGCGCTGGCTGGCGCGTGCCACCCAATACGGCGACGATGCGAACCTTGCCGGCCCGGTGGTTCTCGATGAAATCGGGAATGGAGGCGACACCGGCGTTGATCTGGTTGCCCAGCATGTCCGCCATCATCGGCGCGCTGCCGCGGTAGGGTGCGGCTTGCAGGTCCAGCTTGTACTTCTGGCCAATGAGCTTGACCAAGAACTCGGGCACCGAGGCCGGCGCCGGAACCCCCACCGTGCCTTTGCCGGCGCCTTGGTTGCGCACCCAGGCCACGTAGTCGTTCATGGACTTGGCCGGCGTGCCGCCTGACACCGCCAGCGCGTTGACAAACGTGGCAAACCCGGCCACCGCCACGAAGTCACGGGCCGGCTCAAAACCGGGGTTTTTCACGACCAGGGGCAGGATGGAAATCGTATGGTCATGCGACAGGAAAAAGGTGCTGCCGTCGGCCGGCGCGGCCTTCAGCGCTTGCGCCGCGATCTGGCCACCGGCACCGGCGCGGTTTTCGACGATCACGGTGCTTCCCAACTGATCCTTCAGCTTGTCCGCCAGCGTGCGGGCGATCGCATCGGTGCCGCCGCCGGGCGGAAATCCGACCAGCAAGCGGACGGTGCCGGGTTGCGCCTGCGCCAGGCCGCCGAGCAAAAAAGCACTGAGCGCCAGGCTGTGGCGAAGCGCGCGCGTGATGCGCGGCAAAGGGAACTTGACCATTTGAAACTCCAGTTGATAAAGGCGAAAACCATGCCGTGGGAATTTGCTGCCACGCCATCAAGGCGTTTCAGCCGTGACTCAGAACGCGCCGGGGTAGGCGCCGCCGTCGGCCAGCACATTCTGGCCATTGATGTAGCCGGCGTGCTGACTGCACAAGAAAGCGCAGATCGCGCCAAATTCTTCGACCTGGCCAAAGCGCTGCGCCGGAATGGTCTTGCGTCGCGCCTCCGTGATGACGTCAACCGGCTGGCCGGTCTTTTGCGCGGCCCCCTGCATGACGCCCTTGAGCCGGTCGGTGTCAAACGCACCGGGCAGCAGATTGTTGATGGTGACGCCCTCGGCTGCGAGTTTGCTGCGCGAAACGCCCGCCACAAAGCCGGTCAGGCCGCTGCGCGCGCCGTTGGACAGACCCAGGATGTCGATCGGGGCCTTGACGGCACTGGACGTGATGTTGATGATGCGCCCGAAGCCGCGCGCGGCCATGCCGTCCACCGTGGCCTTGATCAATTCAATCGGGGTGAGCATGTTGGCGTCGACCGCCTTGATCCAGGCGTCCCGGTCCCAATCGCGAAAATCGCCCGGCGGCGGGCCACCGGCATTGGTCACCACGATGTCAAAGTCGCGTCGGATCGCGAACACCGCCGAGCGGCCCTCGGGCGTGGTGATGTCTGCTGCAACAAACAGCACTGTAGCCCCCGTGGAACCTACGTCATCAGCTACTAATTTTGTAGCAGAAGCGTGCAACACCGCAGCACCTCGGGCGACAATCAGCACGTTCACCCCTTCGCGCACCAGCGCCTGGGCACAGCCAAATCCCAAGCCCTTGCTGGCGCCACACACCAAAGCCCATTTACCTGCGATGCCCAAATCCATAGTCGTCACTCCATCAATTGCAAAAATCTCCTGCAATGATAGTGGCGAAATCCAGGCCGGGCCGGTGCGGCTTACCTGCAATTTTGGTGCAGCTTCCACTTTTTCTCAAAGAACAACAGGGTCAGGCGGGTGGCGCAGACGATCAGGGAGGGGGCATAGCGCGGGCGGATGAAAATCCGATGGGTGAATTTCCATCTGAAATTGAAACCCTGACGGTGCCTGCGGTACTTTTAACGCGACGCTGATCGTCCGCCACCGGTAAAGACAAAGATCCCGGCAATCACCAGCACCGTGCCGGCCGCCACCCAGGCGGTGAACGGTTCTCCCAGAATCACGACCCCCATCAGGATGGTCGACATCGGCCCGACCATGCCGGTCTGGGCCGCCACGCTGGCGCCGATGCGCTCAATCGCCATCATCACCAGCAGCACCGGCACCGCCGTGCACAGCGTCGCATTCAACACCGAGAGCCAGATCACCTGTGGCGCCACCAGGGCCGCGCTCCAGGGGCGCAGCAGCACAAACTGGGCGATGCACAACAGGCAGGCGACCGTGGTGGCCAGGCCCACCAGGCGCAGGGAACCCAAACGCTGGACCAGCTCGCCGCTGAAAGTGAGGTACACCGCATAGCTGACCGCGCTGAGAAAAACCAGCAGCGCGCCCAAGGCGGCGTCGCTGCCTTGAAGCTTGATCTCGTGGCCAAACACCAGTACCACCCCGACATAGCTGACCAGCATGCCGAGCACCTGCCGGCGTTGGATTCGCCGCTTGTAAAGCACCAGACCCAGCAACAGCACCAGCGTCGGGTTGAGGTACAGAATGAGCCGCTCCAGGGAGGCACTGATGAACGACAAACCGGCAAAGTCGAGATAACTGGCGAGGTAATAGCCGGTGACACCCAGGCCCAGAATGCCAAGCCAGTCATGGCGCGTCAGGGCTGGCTTGCCCCGGCTGGCCCACCAGGCCATCAGCGCAAAAATGGGCAGCGCAAACAGCATGCGGTACATGATGAGCGTGACCGCATCGACGCCGTGCCGGTACGCCAGCTTGACGATGATCGCCTTGCCGCTGAACGCGATCGCGCCCACGGTCGCCAGCAGCAGGCCAGTTGCTATGTTTTTAGGAGCTGCCTGCGCTTTATCTGCGGGGGCTGAGGGCCTATTTTTCTTATATTTCAAGATCAGGGGCGCACTCAAAAGCCGACCGCCTGACCGTCACGCCGGGCGTCGCTGGCCGCCACATAGCCGTCCACCATCGGGTCCCCGGCGCGCCAGATGAACTGTCCGGCGCCAAAATCCTGGTACGAGTCCTGGATGATTTCCATCCGGTGCCCGCGGTCATTCAAACCCTGCACGGTGGCCGATTTCATCGAGGCCTCCACGTTGATCGCCAGCCCGGCATTGAAGCGCCAGCGTGGCGCGTCGCACGCCGCTTGCGGGTTTTGCCGGTAGTCGAGCATGCGCACCAGTGTCTGCACATGGCCCTGCGGCTGCATGTTGGCGCCCATGACGCCAAAGCTCATCACCGGTTGGCCATCGCGCGTGAGGAAGGCCGGAATGATGGTGTGAAACGGACGCTTGCCCGGCGCCACCCGATTGGGGCTGTTCGGATTCAGGCTGAAGCCATGGCCCCGGTTTTG
>NZ_DHXT01000020.1:18227-18514 GCF_002413825.1 Rhodoferax sp. UBA5149 | reverse complement strand
TTCATGGAGATGAACACCCGGCTGCAGGTGGAACACCCCGTGACCGAAGCCATCACCGGGCAGGACCTGGTGGAATGGCAGCTGCGGGTGGCATCCGGCGAGCCGCTGCCGCTGGCGCAAGACCAGCTCAAGATCAGCGGCCACGCCATCGAGGCCCGCATCTGCGCCGAAAACCCGGACAACAATTTCCTGCCCGCTACCGGCACGCTGCATGTCTATGGCCTGCCCGATTGCGTCAACTTTGTGCGCAACGATGGTGGCGTGCGGGTCGACTCCGGCGTGCGCCA
>NZ_DHXT01000020.1:16692-17982 GCF_002413825.1 Rhodoferax sp. UBA5149 | reverse complement strand
TCCCGGCTCGACACGGCGCTGGCCCAGACCCATATCGTCGGCCTCAACACCAACGTCCAGTTCCTGCGCAACGTGGTGCAAAGCCGCTCCTTCGTGCAGGCCGATCTGGACACCGGCCTGATTCCGCGTGAGGAGGCGGTGCTGTTCAAGCAGGAGAAGGTCGGCTTGAGCCTGGCCGTGGCCAGTGCCATCGCGCACACCCTGCTGCAGGAAAAAGCGGACGAGGCGCAAGTCAGCCGCCGTGCGGTGTGGCTCGACCCCTGGGCCCGGCGCGATGGCTGGCGCTCGCATGGGCCGAGCACGCGCCGTTTCGACTTTGAGTTTCAGGGCGCGGTGCGGATCGTGCAAATGACCACGCTGCACGACGGTGCGCTGCAGCTGGAGGTGGCGGGCGAGGTCGGGGTGTTCTCGTTTGTGCCGGTGACGCAAGGCATTGATGTGCGTTTTGCGGCGCGCCGCCAGATTGTCAATGTGTATAAAAATGGGGCTGTAGCCCACGTGTTTACTGCGCAAGGCGCTACACAAATAATAGCAATTGACGCCCTGGTGCATGCCGGCGATGCCCAGGTCGAGGGCGGCCGCCTGACCGCGCCGATGCCGGGCAAGGTGGTGTCGTTCGCGGTCAAGGCGGGCGACAAGGTCAAGCGCGGCCAGGCGCTGGCGGTGCTGGACGCGATGAAAATGGAGCACACGATTGCCGCCCCGATGGACGGCGTGGTGGCCGAGCTGCTGTATGCGCCCGGCGACCAGGTGACCGAAGGGGCGGAGCTGCTCAAGCTGCAATAAGTCAGGTTACGCTTGGCACCCATGAAAATCACATTTTGTTGCACCGATACCAAAGCCGAGCCCTGGTTGCTGGGCCTCAGGGCGGCCTTCCCTGACGCCCAGGTGGACGTTTGGCAGCTTGGCGCACCCGCCGCCGACCATGCCGTGGTCTGGGCGCCGCCACAGCAGTTCTTTGACGAGCAGACGCAACTCAAAGGCGTTTTCAACATTGGCGCGGGCGTCGATGCCCTGCTGAAATTGCGCCTGCCAGCGCAGGCCACCGTGGTGCGGCTCGACGACGCCGGCATGTCGGTGCAGATGGCCGAGTTTGTCTGCCACGCCGTGATCCGCCACTTTCGCGAATTCGATGGCTACGAGACCGATGTGAAAGCCGGCAAGTGGTCGTATCGCAAGCCGCGCGAGCGCAGCGATTTTCCGGTGGGCGTGATGGGCCTGGGGGTGCTGGGCGAGCGGGTGGCGCGGGCGCTGCATCAGTTTGAATTCCCGGTGCTGGGCTGGAGCCGC
>NZ_DHXT01000020.1:7147-16465 GCF_002413825.1 Rhodoferax sp. UBA5149 | reverse complement strand
GATTTTCTGGCGGCGAGCAAAGTGCTGGTCAACCTGCTGCCGCTGACGCCCGACACGCGCGACATCCTGAACCGCGATACCTTGTCGCAGCTCCAAAGCGGCGGCTATGTCATCAACGTGGCGCGCGGCGCGCATCTGGTGGAGGACGACCTGCTGGCGCTGCTCGACAGCGGGCACCTGGCGGGCGCGGCGCTCGACGTGTTTCGCACCGAACCGCTGCCGGCCGCTCACCCGTTCTGGCAACACCCCAAAATTACCGTCACGCCGCATACCTCGGCGCGCACCCTGCGCGAAACCAGCATTGCGCAGATCGCGGGCAAGATTCAGGCGCTGGAACGCGGTGCGCCGATTGCCGGTATCGTGGACCCTGTGCGCGGCTACTGAGGCGGGCCGCAAGAGTCAATTGAGGTAACGAAGATGAACATCCCCACCCGCGTCAAACTGCTCGAAGTCGGCCCGCGCGACGGCCTGCAGAACGAAAAGCAGCCGGTGCCCGCCAGCGTCAAGATCGAACTGGTGCAGCGGCTGCAAGCGGCCGGCCTGAAAGAGATCGAGGTCACCAGCTTCGTGTCGCCGAAATGGGTGCCGCAGATGGCCGACAACGCCGAGGTCATGGCCGGCATTGCGCGCCAGGCCGGTGTGCGTTATTCGGTGCTGACGCCCAATCTGCAGGGCTTTGAGGCGGCGCTCAAGTCCCAGCCCGACGAGATCGTGGTGTTTGCCTCCGCCAGTGAAGCCTTCAGCCAGAAGAACATCAACTGCTCGATTGCCCAGAGCATCGAGCGTTTTGCGCCGGTGGTGCAGGCGGCCCGCGCCGCCGGTATCTACGTGCGGGGCGCCATGTCGTGCGCGGTGGGTTGCCCGTTTGAGGGCGAGATTGCGCCCGAGCGGGTCAGCTATCTGGCCGGTCTCATGAAAGGCATTGGCGTGCAGCACGTCGGCGTGGCGGACACCATCGGCGTCGGCACGCCGCTCAAGGTGCAGCGTGCCATGGACGCCACGCTGAAGCACTACGCGCTGGACGACGTGTCGGGCCACTTCCACGACACCTACGGCCAGGCCCTGGCCAACACCCTGGCCTGTCTGCAGATGGGTGTCTGGCAGTTTGACGCCTCGGTCGCCGGTCTGGGCGGCTGCCCTTACGCCAAGGGCGCCACCGGCAATGTGGCGACGGAAGACGTGGTGTACCTGCTGCACGGCATGGGCATCGCCACCGGCATCGACCTGGATAAATTGATCGACGCCGGCCAGTTCATCAGTGATTTCCTGCAGCGCAAGCCCAACTCGCGCGCCGCGACGGCGATCCTCACCAAGCGAAATTCATGATGCGCGGAGCTGAATTGAAACGCCTGCCTGAGGGTGTGCCGCGTGTGCTCGCGGCCGTGCCGGCCCCGGTGCCTGAAAAACCGGTGAATGCTCCTGAATTAATAGCGGCTCGCGCACTACTGGCGAGGGCTAGCGTCGAGAATGTTCCATCACCCTGCATCTCGGTGTGCCGCATGAATGAGCTGACGGGGCTGTGCGAAGGGTGCTACCGCACGCTGGACGAGATTCGCGATTGGAGCAGCGCGGACGATCTCGCCAAGCGCACGATCTGGACCCACATCGAGCAGCGCCTTGCGGCCAGCCCCCCATGAAACACATCACCTTCTATCTGGATTTCATCTCGCCCTACGCCTACCTGGCGTTCGAGCAACTGCCCGAAGCCCTGATGGGCCATAGCTACAGCGTGAGCTACAAGCCCATTTTGTTGGCCGCGCTGCTCAAGCACCACGGGCAGCTGGGGCCGGCCGAGATTGCCCCCAAGCGCGACTGGACTTACCGCCAGGTGCTGTGGCTGGCCCACACCCATGGCGTGGAGTTGCAGCTGCCGGCCAGCCACCCGTTCAATCCCTTGGCGCTGCTGCGGCTGGCGCTGGCCTGTGAGGCACGCGGCGAGCCGAACCGCTATGTCTGCGAAACCATCTTTCGCCATGTCTGGCGCGGTGGCCTGGACGCCGCCGACCCGACCCGTCTGGAGGCCTTGACGGCGCAACTGGCCCCGGCCCGCACGGTGCAGGACCCGGCGGTCAAAGCCCAGCTCAAGGCCCACACCGATGAGGCCATCGCGCTCGGTGTCTTTGGCGTGCCCGCCTTCGCCGTGGACGGCCGACTGTTCTGGGGTTTTGACGCGCTGCCCATGCTGCGGGCCTACCTGTCGGGCGACCCCTGGTTCGATGGCCCGTGGCACGCGGCTGCAAGCGTGGCGCAAGGCATCCGGCGTTGAATCCCCATGACTCATGCCCAACGCCTTCAATTTTTCCGCCTCGCCGTTTGACTGCCTGACCCCGGACGAGCAGCGACTGGTTCGCGACAGCGTCGACGTCGTCTACTTTCGCGAGGGCGAGACGATTCTGGACATCGGCATCGCGCCGACCCATCTTTTTATCATCATCAAGGGCTATGTGACCCAGCTGGAGGGCAGCGAGGTGACCACCACCTACGGCCCGGACGACTGCTTCGATGGCCGCGGCCTGGTGGCGGGCAAGGTCAGCAGCCGATTCATCGCGGCCGAGGAGGTGGTGGCCTATCAGCTGGCGCGCCAGGCGGTCAGCGATCTGATTGCGTCGAACGCCACCTTCGGCGCGCTGCTGTTTTCCGATCTCAGCAACAAGCTCAGCGCCCTGTCTGATCGAAAGAGCCAGCACGAGCTGCAGTCGCTGACCCTGTCCCGCGTCGATGAGGCCTTTCTGCGGGCCGCCCACTTTGTCGACGCCAGCACCGGCATTCTCTCGGTCGTTAAGCTGTTTCAGGCGCAGCACACCTCCAATGTGCTGGTGCGTGATAGCCAGGCCGAGCCGCCACGCCTGGGCATTTTTACCGCCACGACGCTGCAGCGCGCTATTCTGGACGGTCGGCCGCTGGACCGGCTGGCGGTCGGCGAGTTGGCCAATTTTTCACTGGTGGAGGTGCGGCCGTCCGACCAGCTGGGCGACGCCATGGCCGTCATGCTGCGCCGCCGCGTGCACCGGGTCGTGGTGGTGGAGGACGATCAGGTGCTGGGCATTCTGGAGGCGCTGGACTTGTTCAGTTTCCTGTCCAACCAGTCGCACCTGATCACGGTGCAGATCGAGGAGGCGAAAGACCTGGCCGGCCTGAGCCAGGCCGCAACCCGCATCACGCGCATGATTGCCTTGCTGCACCGCAGCGGCTCGCGCGTCAACCTGATCGCCAAACTGGTACAGCAGCTCAATGCCCGGCTGTTCGAGCGCGCCTGGCAATTGATTGCGCCGGCCGATCTGGTGGCCAACAGCTGCCTGTTCGTGATGGGCAGCGAGGGCCGCGGCGAGCAGCTGCTCAAGACCGACCAGGACAATGGACTGATCCTGCGGGATGGCTATGGGGCGCCTGACGATCTGGACGCCATCTGCCAGCGGTTTTCCAGTGCGCTAAAGGATTTTGGTTACCCGGAGTGTCCGGGCCACATCATGCTGAGCAATCCGCAGTGGCGCAAGAGCGCCAGCGACTTCGGGCAGATGACGCGCCAGTGGCTGACGCTGCCCGACGGCGACAGCCTGATGAATCTGGCGATCTTCATGGACGCGCACACCGTCTGTGGCGACTCCCGGCTGCTGGACGAGGTGCGGCGCGGACTGATGTCGCTGGCCAACGGCAGCGACGTCATGCTCAGCCGCTTTGCGGCGGCCATCGACTCCTTTGGCCGCAGCACGGGCTGGTGGAACCGGCTGCTGGGCCTGGCGGACACCGATCCGCAGTTCAACCTCAAGAAAGAGGGCATCTTCCCGCTGGTGCATGGCGTGCGCAGCCTGGCGCTGGCGCACCGCGTCACGGAAACCAGCACCGTCGGGCGCATCGCCGCGCTGGTGGCCGCGGGCCGGCTGGATGCCGACATGGGCACGGACCTGACGGACAGCCTGCACTTCTTCATGGGCCTCAGGCTCAAGGTCGGTCTGGCGGAGCTGGAGATGGGCAAGGGCGTGACCGGCGCCCTCGACGTGGCCCGCCTCAGCAGCCTGGACCGGGACCTGCTCAAGGACACGCTGGGCGTTGTCAAGCGCTTCAAGGCCTTGCTGCGCCATCGCTTCCATCTGGAAGCCCTGGGGTGAAGTTATCGCTGTTACCGGCGCACGGGTGGCGCGCCCTCAAGCGCGAGTGGCTGCTCTACCACCTGGGCGACCCGTCGTTTCGCTTCATGTTCGACCCGCCGCCCGAGAATGAATGGGTGGCGCTGGACTGCGAGACCACCGGCTTGAATGTGCGCACCGACGAGATCATCTCGATCGGGGCCGTGCGCATTGTGGGCAACCGCATCATGACCAGCGAGCGGCTGGAATTGCTGGTGCGCCCCGAGCGCGGTGTCTCGCCCGAGAGCGTACGCATTCACCGGCTGCGCGAACGCGATCTGGCGCAAGGTTTGCCGATTGACGAAGCCATGAAACGCCTGATGCATTTCATCGGCAGTCGGCCGCTGGTGGGTTACTACCTGGAGTTTGACGTGGCGATGCTGAATCGGGCGCTCTTTCCCATGCTGGGGCAAGGCCTGCCGCAAGCCAAAATCGAGGTGTCGAGCCTGTACTACGACTACAAGTTCAGGCAGCTTCCTGCTTACCGGCAACAGGGCAATGCCGACATTGACCTGCGCTTTGCCACCTTGATGCAGGACCTGGACCTGCCCCAGCACGAGGCGCACGATGCCCTCAACGACGCGGTGATGGCGGCGCTGGCCTTCATCAAGCTGCGCCACCTGCGCGCGGCCTGATTTCAGAAACAAAAAAACCGGGCACGTGGCCCGGTTGAAGTTTTGAAGAACGCGGGCCCACAGCCCGCGTTTCAGTTTGGCTCTTAGTGGCCGGAAGATCGGGACGCGCCGTAGCCGGTTTCCGAGCGCACCTGCTGCGCCGGGAAGGCGGCACGTTCTTTGGCCGCGTTGGGGCTGCGATCCAGCATGGAGAACAGCCAGATGCCGACGAAGCCGATGGTCATGGAGAACAGCGCCGGCGAGGTGTAGGGGAACAGCGCCGAACCCTTGGGGTTGCCCAGCGTCGCTTCCCAGACCGACGGTGACACCACCGTCAGGGCGACGGAAGAGATCAGACCCAGGAAGCCGCCGATCACGGCACCCTTGGTGGTGCAATCTTTCCACAACACCGACATGAACAGCACCGGGAAGTTGGCCGATGCGGCAATCGCGAAGGCCAGCGACACCATGAACGCAATGTTCTGTTTCTCGAACAGGATGCCGAGCGCAACCGCGACGATGCCCAGGACCACCGTCGTGAAGCGCGACACCTTGAGTTCGGAGGCGCTATCGACCTTGCCCTTTTTAATCACGGTGGCATAAATGTCATGCGAGACCGCGGAAGCCCCCGACAGCGTGAGGCCTGCCACCACGGCGAGAATCGTTGCAAAGGCCACGGCCGAGATAAAGCCGAAGAAGACGTTGCCACCGACCGCCTTGGCCACCAGCACGGCCGCCATGTTGGCCGAGCCGCCACCGCCTTTGATGATGCCCTTGGCGGTATCCGCATATTCCGGGTTGGTCAACACCAGGGTGATCGCGCCAAAACCGATGATGAAAATCAGGATGTAGAAGTAGCCAATCCAGGTGGTGGCCCAGAGCACGGATTTGCGCGCTTGCTTGGCATCAGGCACCGTGAAAAAGCGCATCAGGATGTGCGGCAAACCCGCGGTGCCGAACATCAGCGCCATGCCGAAGGAGATCGCTGAAATCGGGTCTTTCACAAAGCCCCCCGGGCCCATGAGGGCCAGGCCAATGGCAGCGGCGTCGACCTGCGTCTTGCCGCCGTTGACCGCCAGCTGGGTTTTGACCTTGACGCCCGCAGCGAACAGCGCTTCAAAGCTGAAGCCGTAATTCGACATCACCATGAACGCCATGAAGCTGACGCCCGCCAGCAGCAAACAAGCCTTGATGATCTGCACCCAGGTGGTGGCGGTCATGCCGCCAAACAGCACGTAGACCATCATCAGGGCGCCCACGATCACCACCGCCAGCCAGTAGTCCAGGCCGAACAGCAGTTTGATCAGCGCCCCGGCGCCCACCATTTGGGCGATCAGGTAGAAGGCGACAACCACCAGCGTGCCAGAGGCGGCAAAAATGCGAATTGGTTTTTGCTGGAAGCGATAGCCCGCCACGTCGGCAAAAGTGAATTTGCCCAGGTTGCGCAGGCGCTCCGCCATCAAGAATGTGATGACGGGCCAGCCCACCAGAAAGCCGATCGAGTAAATCAAGCCGTCATAGCCGGAGGCCATCACGGCCGCGGAAATACCGAGAAAAGACGCGGCGGACATGTAGTCGCCGGCGATCGCCAGTCCATTTTGAAAACCGGTGATGCCGCCACCGCCGGTATAAAAGTCAGCGGCTGATTTGGTCTTGGCGGCGGCCCATTTGGTGATGAACAAGGTCATGATCACGAAGCCACCAAACATGCTGATGGCAACCCAGTTGGTGGGTTGTTTGTCGACTTGCCCGAGGTCGACGCCGGCGGCCATGGCCCCGCCCGACGCCAAGAGCGCCAGCAGCGCCACGGAAATTGTTTTTGCCAGGTTCATTTGGAGACGTCTTTCAAAATAGCCGTGGTGAGTTCGTCGAACTCGCTGTTGGCACGGCGCACGTAAATGCCCGTGATCAGAATGGTGAAAACGATCACGCCCATGCCGATAGGAATCCCCAGCGTGGTCACGCCAGCGCCTATGGGCTGGGCCAGGAAGGGTTTGTTGAACGCGATCATTGCGATGTAGCCGTAGTACACGACCATCATCAGCAGCGTCAGGCCCCAGCCAAAACTGTTGCGCTTGGCGCGAAGTTCCAGGTACTTCGGATGGGTCTGAATTTTGTCGACCACCGGATCAATCATGTGGGTCTCCTCAAGTTTGGTTGGAATGGATTGCGGGAAATGTGTCGTTAACACATGCGCCAATTTTGTAAAAAAGGACTGACCAAGCCCTTACGGGAGATCCGCGGGAAAACCCTGATTGAGACGGACTGCGCGATCCGCGCCACAAAATAAACTGAAATAAATGGCGCCTTGTTTTGTACGCCATCCGGGGCGGACAAGCGCTGTTTTCGCATCAATTAGGCGTCGAATTCCGTATCGAGAAAATGGAGCCGAGGGTTAACGCTAAAGCTGTAAGGCTGCATTCAGTTAGGCGTAAGCTTGCGCCAGAAAACTGTCAGAGTCCCGTCAGCGAGTCGCTTGATAGTCCGCCCCAGATGCCTGTCTAGGCGTCAGTTGTACAACCTTTTGGAGACATAATTATGGCAACAGCAGCGGCCTCAAGGCCAATGACAGCCGAAGAAAAGAAGGTTATCTTCGCCTCGTCGTTGGGTACCGTGTTTGAGTGGTACGACTTTTATCTTTACGGCTCACTTGCAGCCATTATTGCCAAGCAGTTTTTCAGCGGGCTGGATGCGGGCTCTGCCTTCATTTTTGCGTTGCTCGCGTTTGCTGCCGGCTTCATCGTGCGCCCCTTCGGTGCGCTCTTCTTCGGCCGCCTGGGCGACATGATCGGACGCAAATACACGTTCCTGGTCACCATCCTGATCATGGGCCTGTCCACCTTCATCGTGGGCATTTTGCCGAACTATGCGTCCATTGGCGTCGCCGCGCCGGTGATCCTGATCGCCTTGCGCATGTTGCAAGGCCTGGCGCTCGGCGGTGAGTACGGCGGCGCCGCGACCTACGTGGCGGAGCACTCGCCACAGGGCAAGCGCGGCGCCTATACCTCCTGGATTCAGACCACGGCCACGCTGGGCCTGATGCTGAGCCTGATGGTGATTCTGGGCACGCAAACTCTGCTCGGTGCGGAGAAGTTTGCCGATTGGGGCTGGCGTATTCCGTTCATTGTCTCGATTGGTTTGCTGGCCGTGTCGGTCTACATCCGCTTGAGCATGAACGAGTCGCCCGCGTTCGCCAAGATGAAGGCGGAAGGCAAGACTTCCAAGGCGCCCTTGAGCGAATCCTTCGGTCAGTGGAAAAACCTCAAGATCGTGATTTTGGCCCTGATCGGCCTGACTGCCGGTCAAGCCGTGGTGTGGTACTCCGGCCAGTTCTACGCCCTGTTTTTCCTGACGCAGGCGCTCAAGGTGGATGGCCCCACCGCCAACATCTTTGTTGCGGTCTCACTGGTCATCGGCACGCCGTTCTTCGTCGTGTTCGGTGCCTGGTCCGACAAGATTGGCCGCAAGCCGATCATCATGGCGGGTTGCCTGCTGGCCGTGCTGACTTACTTCCCGGTGTTCACCGCATTGACCAAGGCCGCCAACCCGGCGCTGGCCGAAGCGCAGGCCAAGAACAAGGTGACCATAACGGCTGACCCGAGTGAGTGTTCGTTCCAGTTCAACCCCACCGGTACGGTCAAGTTCACCAGCTCGTGCGACATCGCCAAGCAGGTGCTGGCCGGTTCGTCCGTGAGCTATGACAACGTGGTGGCACCCGCGGGCACTGTCGCTTCCATCAAGATTGGTGCTGTCGAGATCCCGAGCTATACCTCCAAAGGCCTGCCCGCAGACGAAGCCAAGAAGAAGGATGCCGAGTTCAAGAAAGCCGTGGCGACCGACCTCAAGACGGCTGGTTACCCCGCCAAGGCCGACCCGGACAGAATCGATAAGGTCACGGTGGTTGCCATCCTGACCTATCTGGTGATTCTGGTGACCATGGTGTACGGTCCGATCGCCGCCATGCTGGTGGAGCTGTTCCCCACCCGCATTCGCTATACGTCGATGAGCTTGCCTTACCACATCGGTAACGGCTGGTTTGGCGGTTTGCTGCCCACCACGGCTTTTGCCATCGTGGCGCAGACCGGCAATATGTACAACGGCTTGTGGTATCCCATCATCATCGCCGGTATGACTTTTGTGGTCGGCATGCTGTTTGTCAAAGAAACCAAGGACGTGGATATTTACGCCAACGACTAAGCCTTGGTTTCATGGTTCGACCCGCGCCGATTCGGCCTGGGTTACACCGAAAGGGTCCTCCCAGTGAGGGCCCTTTTTATCTTGAGCAAGTCGTCATCCCGGGCCTGCATTTGCAAGGCCGCAGGCAAGGGTATATCCGTGCCCGGCGATTGGCGTCCAATACTAAAATTCGCGCATGAGGTATTCAAAAACTGAAGTGGGTCAGCAGGCGTTCAAAGCCCGCTCGCCTTCGTTGTCGGCCCGCCAACGCTCGGCCTTCATTCTGTTTGATGGGGTCAAGTCGAAGGACCAGGTGCTGGCTGCCACCGGCGGTCTCGGAATTACCCAGGACGATATAGACCACTTGGTCCAAGAAGGTTTTCTGGCGGCCGTGCCTGATGCCG
>NZ_DHXT01000020.1:5904-6921 GCF_002413825.1 Rhodoferax sp. UBA5149 | reverse complement strand
TGCCGCGCAGCCGCCAGCCCTGCCCGCGAATACACTGACGACGCAGGAGCGCTACGTGGAGGCCATGCATCTGGCCACGCAACTGACGGCAAGTCTGGGCCTGCGAGGTTTCAGGCTGAACCTGGCTTTGGAGGCCGCGTCTGGCTACGACGGCCTGGCGGCTCTGCTGCCCAAGATCAAGGACGCCGTGGGTGAGAAGGCCTGTCGGCAACTTGAGCATGTGCTAAAAGGTTGACGCCTGGGATCGGCCTATCGCTGGATCGCTGGATAACCTTGCGTTTCGGCAAAGCCGGGGAAGTGCCTAGAATCTTCTGCCTTAACAGCCAAAAGCCCAATCATGTCCCAGGGAATCATCCGCATTCGTGGTGCGCGCCAGCACAACCTTAAAAACCTGGACATTGACATCCGCACCGGCGAGCTCACCGTGGTGACCGGACCCAGCGGCTCGGGCAAGTCGAGCCTGGTCTTTGACACGCTCTTTGCCGAGGGCCAGCGGCGCTACGTGGAAACCTTCTCGGCCTACGCGCGCCAGTTTCTGGACCGCATGGACAAGCCCGCCGTGGACAAGGTGGAAGGCGTGCCGCCGGCCATTGCCATTGACCAGACGAATCCGGTACGCTCATCGCGCTCCACCGTGGGCACCATGACCGAACTGAACGACCACCTGAAGTTGTTGTTTGCACGCGCCGGGCAATTGTTTGACCGCGATACGGCACACGCCGTGCGGCATGACTCGGCTGAGACGATATATGCGCAGTTGGTCGAGCGCGTGGGGCAAGACGATGCACGTCTCGTGGTGACTTTTCCGGTGGAGTTGCCGGCCAACACGGCACCAGAAGAAATCGAGCAATGGCTGTCGGTGAGTGGTTTCACCAAAGTGCAGGCGCAGCGTGAGCTGGCTACGCTGACGGGGCCGCGCAAGGTTTTAGATGTGGTGGCCGACCGCTTTCGGCTGGGGTCGGCCGAGCGCGTGCGTGTGCTGGAGGCGATTGAGGTCGCGCTGAAACACGGCAGCGG
>NZ_DHXT01000020.1:0-5712 GCF_002413825.1 Rhodoferax sp. UBA5149 | reverse complement strand
TTTTCCACCGGCCTGCATTGCCCGGAAAGCGATGCGCATTACACCGACCCCATCGCCTCGGCGTTTTCCTTCAATTCGGCCGTCGGGGCGTGCGAGACTTGTCGCGGCTTTGGCCGGGTCATTGGGGTGGACTACGGACTGGTGATTCCCAACGATAAACTGACGCTGCGCGCCGGCGCCATCAAGCCGATGCAGACCCCGGCCTGGCAAGAAGCCCAGGACGACTTGATGCGCCATGCCGAAGCGGCCGGCATCCCGCGCGACACGCCCTGGTACAAGTTGACCCCCGAGCAGCAGTACTGGGTGATCAACGGCTCGCCGAATTGGAACGGCAAATGGAACCAACACTGGTTCGGCATCAAGCGTTTCTTTGCCTACCTGGAGACCAAGGCCTACAAAATGCACATTCGGGTGCTGCTGTCCAAGTACCGCAGCTACACGCCGTGCGGTGTGTGCGGTGGCGCCCGGCTGAAGACCGAGAGCCTGTTGTGGCGTATTGGCGGCAAGGCCGATGCCGATTTGGTGCTTGATCCTGCCAAGCGCTTTATGCCGGTGGGTGTGAAGTGGTCGCGTGCGCAGCTTGAGGCATTGCCGGGGCTGTGTCTGCACGATTTGATGTTGCTGCCACTGGACCGCCTGCGACGTTTCTTCGACAGCATTTCTGTTCGGGCTGAACCTGTTGAAGGGCAGATAGCGAATTGGGGGTCAGATCCCAATTCAGGACACGCTATTTCCGGCACGAGTTCGGCCAGTACGAAATTGGGCTCTGACCCCCAATTTGCGGTTCCCAACAAAGGCGAAAAACAAGCCCTCAAGCTGCTGTTCGAAGAAATCACCACCCGCCTCAAATACCTGTGCGATGTCGGCATCGGCTACCTGACGCTGGACCGGCAAAGTCGCACTCTTTCCGGTGGCGAAGTGCAGCGTATCAACCTCACCACGGCCTTGGGCACCTCGCTGGTGAACACCTTGTTTGTGCTGGACGAACCCAGCATTGGCCTGCACCCGCGCGACATGCACCGCATCATCCTCGCCATGCAGCGCCTGCGCGACGCCGGCAATACCCTGGTGGTGGTGGAGCACGACCCGGCCGTGATGCTGGCCGCCGACCGCATGATCGACATGGGGCCCGGCCCCGGCGAGCGCGGCGGGCAGATCGTGTTTGATGGCAGCACCGCCGACTTGCGGCACGCCGACACCCTCACCGGCGCCTACCTCGGCGGGCGCAAGCAGGTCGGCATGGGCTTCCAGCGGCTGGTTGAGCAAAACACGCCGCGCCTCATTCTGGAAGGTGCCCGTGACCACAATCTGAAGAACGTCAGCGTCGAATTTCCCCTGCAGCGCCTGGTCTGCGTGACCGGCGTCAGCGGCTCCGGAAAATCGACTCTGATTCAGGACATCCTGGCGCCGGCCCTGATGCGCCACTTTGGCAAAGCCACCGAAGCGGCTGGGGCACATGAACGCCTGCTGGGCGCCGAGCAGCTCAGCGATGTGGTGTTCGTGGACCAGTCCCCGATTGGCAAAACAGCGCGTTCCAACCCGGCCAGCTATGTGGGGGCCTGGGACACGATCCGCGAGATCTTTGCCAACGCGCCGCTGTCGCGCCAGCGCAGCTATACCGCTTCCAAATTCAGCTTCAACAACGGCGACGGCCGCTGTGCCACCTGCGGTGGCTCGGGCTTTGAGCATGTGGAAATGCAGTTCTTGAGTGACGTGTATCTGCGCTGCCCGGATTGCGACGGCAAGCGCTACCGCCCGGAAATTCTCGAAGTCACCATCGAACGAAAGATGGGCTCTGACCCCGTTGGTCGCGTCCTCAACGTGGCCGACGTCTTGAACCTGACCGTCAGCGAGGCCAGCGTCCTGTTCGCGGCCGACCGCGACGTCATTCGTGCCCTGCAGCCGATCGTGGATGTCGGGCTGGAATACGTCAAACTCGGTCAGCCGGTTCCCACGCTCTCGGGCGGCGAGGCGCAGCGCCTCAAGCTCGCGGGTTTCCTGGCGGATGCCGCCAAGAGTGCGAGCGCCAGCCGCCAGGCGACGGCCAAACGCGGCTCGCTCTTCATGTTTGACGAGCCCACCACCGGCCTGCATTTCGACGACATTGCCAAGCTGATGCGCGCCATGCGCAAGCTGCTTGACGCCGGTCATTCGCTGATCGTGATTGAGCACAACCTCGACGTCATCCGCGCCAGCGACTGGCTGATCGACCTGGGCCCCGAAGGCGGCGACGCCGGCGGCGAAGTGGTGGCTTACGGCACCCCGGACGACGTGCGCCAGCACCCGACGTCTCACACCGGCAAAGCCCTGCGCGACTATGACAGCGCGCTGGGCATCGGTGTTCCGTCGGTGCAAGAGTCAAGGAATTGGGGTCAGATCCCAATTCAGGACAAAGATGGTTCCGGCGAAAAAAAGCAAAAAACGAAATTGGGCTCTGACCCCAAATCCGGTGCAGCCGGAGACAACTGTATCCAGATCATCAACGCCCGCGAACACAACCTCAAAAGCTTGAGCGTCAACATCCCGCGCGGCAAGTTCAGCGTCATCACCGGCGTCTCCGGCTCCGGCAAATCAACACTGGCCTTCGACATCCTGTTCAACGAAGGCCAGCGCCGCTATCTGGAGTCGCTCAACGCCTACGCCCGCTCCATCGTGCAGCCCGCAGGCCGGCCCGAAGTGGACGCGGTCTACGGCATTCCGCCGACGGTGGCGATCGAACAGCGACTGTCCCGCGGCGGCCGCAAATCCACCGTCGGCACCACCACCGAGGTCTGGCATTTTCTACGCCTGCTGTACGTCAAGCTGGGCACCCAGCACTGCATCCATGACGGCGCCGCGGTGGCCCCGCAAACGCCGGACAGCATTAGCGCGCAACTGCTCAAAAACTTTCGGGGCCAGCACATCGGCTTGCTCGCTCCTTTGGTGATGAACCGCAAAGGCGTTTACACCGAACTGGCGGACTGGGCGCGGCCGCGCGGCTTCACGCACCTGCGGGTCGACGGCAACTTTTTGCCCACCACCGGTTTCCCGCGCATTGACCGCTTCAAGGAACACACGATCGAGCTGCCGGTGGCCAGTCTGGATGTGCTGCCGGAGCAAGAAGCCGCCTTGCGCGAGGCCCTGGCAACCGCGCTGGTGCATGGCAAGGGCGTGGTCCATGTGCTGAGCCACCTGACCGGTTTGCGTGCCGCCATGCTGGCCGGCACGCCGACCGCCGCCATCGGTACGCTGCATGCGTTCTCCACCAAGCGCGCCTGCCCGCTGTGCAGCACCAGTTATGCCGAGCTGGACCCGCGCCTGTTTTCCTACAACAGCAAGCACGGCTGGTGCCCGGACTGCGTCGGTACCGGTGTGCGTTTGACCAAAGAGCAGCGCAAGGTGTTTGATGATTCCGTGCGCGACGATGACAACAAAGGCCGCGAGCAGACCTTTGCCGAGCCCGAGGTGGAGGATCTGGTGGATGCCGCCTGCCCGAGCTGCGCCGGGACGCGTCTGAATGCGACCGCCCGCGCCGTGAAGTTCGACGACGTGGGCATCACCGCCATCGCCCGCTTGAGCGTGACCGACATCCGCCTGTGGGTGCAGTCGCTGCAGGACAGCCATCGCCTGAGTGCGCGGGAAGCCGGCATTTCCCGTGACCTGATTCCGGAAATCAAAAGCCGTCTGGAGTTTCTGGAGCAAGTGGGCCTGGGCTACCTCACGCTGGACCGTGGCGCACCGACGCTGAGCGGTGGCGAGGCCCAGCGCATCCGGCTGGCGGCGCAACTCGGCAGCAACCTGCAAGGCGTGTGCTATGTGCTGGACGAGCCCACCATCGGCCTGCACGCGCGCGACAACCAGATCCTGCTGAGCGCGCTGAAAAGCCTGAGCGACAAAGGCAACACGCTGGTGGTGGTGGAACACGACGAAGACACCATCCGCCGCGCCGACCACATCATCGACATCGGCCCCAGCGCCGGCAAGCGCGGCGGGCGCCTGGTGGCCGAAGGCGCGGTGAGCGATATCGTGAAAACGAGCGATTCCCAAACTGGCCGCTACCTGCTGCACGCCATGAAGCACCCGCTGCAGGCAAGGCGGGTGGTGCCAGCGCAGCAATGGCTGACCGTGAACCACGCCACGCTGCACAACCTGCAGAACGTCACAGCCAAAGTTCCCTTGAGCCGCCTCGTCGCCGTCACTGGTGTCTCCGGCTCCGGCAAATCCACGCTCGCGCGCGATGTGCTGTTGAGCAACGTGCAAACCGCCGTCCAGAAACGCAGCACCAAAGCCGGCCGTGATGCGCTGGCCGCCGGCGAAGCAATCGCCTGGGTCGGCTGCGAGTCGGTCACCGGTTACGAGACCGTCGACCGCGTGCTGGAAGTCGACCAGACACCCATTGGCAAAACCCCGCGCAGCTGCCCCGCTACCTACATTGGTTTCTGGGACATCATCCGCAAACTGTTTGCCGATACGCTGGAGGCCAAGGCGCGCGGCTACGCCGCCAACCGTTTCAGTTTCAACACGGGAGAGGGCCGCTGTGCCGGCTGCGAAGGGCAGGGCATCCGCACCATCGCCATGAGCTTCCTGCCCGACGTGAAAGTGCTGTGCGAAACCTGCAAGGGCGCGCGTTTCAACCCCGAGACGCTGGCCGTCACCTGGCGCGGTAAAAACATTGGCGACGTGCTGCAGATGGAAGTGGACGAAGCGGTGGAATTCTTCGCAGCCATGCCCAATATCAGCCACCCGCTGCAGCTGATGAAAGATGTGGGGCTCGGCTACCTGACGCTGGGGCAACCTTCGCCCACGCTCAGCGGCGGCGAGGCGCAGCGTCTCAAGCTGGTGACGGAACTCAGCAAGGTGCGCGACGACATCACCCGGCGCGGCCAGAAGGCCCCGCACACCCTGTATGTGCTGGACGAACCGACGGTCGGCCTGCACATGGCCGATGTGGAAAAACTCATCAAAGTGCTGCACCGTTTGGTCAATGGCGGGCACAGCGTGGTGGTGATCGAGCACGACCTGGATGTGATTGCCGAAGCCGACTGGGTGATCGACCTCGGACCGGATGGCGGCAACGCCGGTGGGCGTGTCGTGGCGGCGGCGACGCCGGAAGGCGTGGTGACGCTGGGCAGCCACACCGGCGTGGCATTGGCGGCGGTGCTGGCGCGCTAGGCGGTGGTCGTTGGTTTCACGGTTGCTATAAAAACAGTAGCATCATGCGCAATAGATACGAGGGCTAGGCGCGCGCCTCTTCAAACTTTTTTGGGCTTGCCGAACTTGAGCATGCGGGTGGCCAGCAGTGTCTCGGTCAAAAAGCATAAGAGTGCCAGCAAGAAGCAGCTCACCCCGGACAGAAAAGAGATCGTCGCGATGCGAAGAATCTGTATTTGGGTGGTTTCGCCGAGAAAGAGCGCCATGATGGTCAGTCCGATCAAAATGGCGCAGAAGGTGAGCAGTGCGATGCAGGCGTTGACCAGCCGACCGCGCGCTCGCAAGGTCTTGAGCTCGTCGTAGGCGGGGGCCATGGCGTCGCTGGCCGGGGCGGCTTCAATCCGGTCTTCGAGCAGCCGGGCGCGGTCAATGATGCGTGCCAGCCGACCGGCCACGGTGCCGATCATGCCCGAGACGGCCGTCAACAAAAACACGGGGGCCACGGCGAGCTGAATGCCATGGGTGACGGTATCGAGATCAACGGCAAAGAACATGAAGGCTAGTTGGTTGGAGACAGGGCTT
>NZ_DHXT01000190.1:9831-11173 GCF_002413825.1 Rhodoferax sp. UBA5149 | reverse complement strand
TATAGCTATAACTAATATAGCAAACGACAGTCAGTCATAGCCCCAGCATCAGCTTGAGGTTTTGCACTGCGGCGCCGCTCGCGCCTTTGCCCAGGTTGTCGAGCCGGGCCACCAGCACGGCGTGGCGAAAGCCATCGTCGGCGCCCGGGTTGGCGAACACGCGCAGCTCCATCCGGTTGGTGTCGACCAGCGCCAGCGCATCGAGCGTGTTGTCGGCTGTGGCCGGTTGCACACTGACCCATTCGCTGCCGGCATAGTGTTTGACCAGCGCTTCATGCAAGTCCTGCGCCGTGGGTTGCCCCGGCAGCAGGTCCAGATCCAGCGGCAACTGCACCAGCATGCCCTGTTTGAAATTGCCGACCGAGGGGATGAACACCGGGCGCCGCGTCAAGCCGGTGTAGGCCATGATCTCAGGCAGGTGCTTGTGCTTCAAACCCAGGGCGTACAGCTCGAAAGCGGGCGCCTTGCCTGTTTCATAGGCCTCGATCATGCTGCGCCCGCCGCCCGAATAGCCGCTGACGGCCGGCAAGGTCAACGGGAAATCGGGCGGGATCAGACCGGCATCAATGAGCGGGCGAATCAGCGCGATGGCGCCGGTCGCATAGCAGCCCGGGTTGGCAACGCGGCGTGATTGTGCGACCGCTTGCGCGTGCCCGGCAATGAGCTCGGGAAAGCCGAACACCCATCCCGGCGCGGTGCGGTGAGCCGTCGAGGCGTCAATGATCTTGGGGCCAATTTGACCTGTAGCCTTCGCCATGTCGTCGATCATTGCTACCGATTCAATAGCGGCGTCGTCGTGCAGGCAGAGCACCACCAGATCCACTTGCGACATCAACGCGCGTTTGGCCGAGGCGTCTTTGCGCCGCTCGGGGGCGATGCTGAGCAGCTCAATGCCGGGCATGGATTGCAGCCGCTCGCGAATCTGAAGGCCGGTGGTGCCGGCTTCGCCGTCAATGAATATCTTGTGCATGGTGAGCGCCAGTCAGCGTTTGTAAAGAGGCTCGGTGAGCCAGGTCAAAGTTTGGTGCGTTGCAACATGATACAGTCCGAGGCTGCGTTGTCCAGTGCCTGCCGTCGAGCGGTCTAGCTTTGCGGCCGGATAAAAACTATCCCCTCCCGAGAGAGTCCTCATGAAGATTCACGAATACCAAGGCAAGGAAATCTTGCGTCAATTTGGTGTGCCGGTGCCTCGCGGCATTCCGGCGTTCACCGTTCAAGAAGCGGTGGAAGCCGCCCAAAAGCTGGGTGGCCCGGTGTGGGTCGTCAAGGCGCAAATTCACGCGGGTGGCCGCGGCAAGGGCGGCGGCGTCAAGCTGGCCCGCTCGATCGACGAGGTCAAAAA
>NZ_DHXT01000190.1:0-9709 GCF_002413825.1 Rhodoferax sp. UBA5149 | reverse complement strand
CACGCGGGTGGCCGCGGCAAGGGCGGCGGCGTCAAGCTGGCCCGCTCGATCGACGAGGTCAAAAAACTCGCCGGTGAAATTCTGGGCATGCAGCTCGTCACGCACCAGACCGGCCCCGAAGGCCAGAAAGTCCGTCGCCTCCTGATTGAAGATGGCGCCGACATCAAAAAAGAATATTACGTGTCGGCCGTGACCGACCGCGCCAGCCAGCGCGTGGCCATGATCGTCTCCTCGGAGGGCGGCATGGACATCGAGGAAGTGGCGCATTCCACACCCGAACGCATCATCACCGAAATTATCGATCCGGCCACCGGCCTGACCGCAGCGCAAGCCAAGAAATTGGCGGACAGCATCGGCGTGCCTGCCGGCTCAACCGCGCAAGCGGTGGACGTGCTGCAAAAGGTCTACAAGGTGTACATGGACACCGACGCCTCGCTGGTTGAAATCAACCCGCTGATTCTGGAAGGCAACGGCGGCATCAAGGCGATTGATGCCAAGTTCAACTTTGACGCCAACGCCCTGTTCCGCCACCCGGAAATCGTCGCTTACCGCGACCTGGACGAAGAAGATCCGGCCGAAGTCGAAGCCAGCAAGTTTGACCTGGCCTACATCAGCCTGGACGGCGACATCGGTTGCCTGGTCAACGGTGCCGGTCTGGCCATGGCCACCATGGACACCATCAAGCTGTTTGGCGCCGAGCCCGCCAACTTTCTGGACGTGGGCGGCGGTGCCACCCCCGAGAAGGTGACCGAAGCCTTCAAGATCATGCTGAAGAACCCCAAGGTCAAGGCCATTCTGGTCAACATCTTCGGCGGCATCATGAAGTGCGACACCATTGCCACCGGCGTGATCACGGCCTGCAAGGCGACCAACCTGAGTGTGCCGCTGGTCGTGCGCATGAAGGGCACCAACGAAGATCTGGGCAAGAAGATGCTGGCCGAGTCCGGTCTGCCCATCATCAGCGCCGACACCATGGCCGATGCGGCCCAAAAAGTGGTTGCCGCCGTTAAAGCCGCATCGTGAAACTTTGCGGGACAGACCGCAGCTACGCCAAGCGAGCCAGCTCTGTCCCCAACTGACTAGGAAGAATCATGTCGATCCTCATCAATAAAGACACCAAGGTCATCACCCAGGGCATCACCGGCAAGACCGGTCAATTCCACACCGAAAAGTGCCAGGAATATGCCAACGGCAAGAACTGTTTCGTCGCGGGGGTGAACCCCAAGAAGGCCGGTGAAGCCATTTTTGGCATACCCATATTTGCCTCCGTCAAGGAAGCGGCCAGCCAGACCGGCGCCACCGTGTCGGTCATCTACGTGCCGCCAGCCGGTGCCGCGGCCGCGATCTGGGAAGCCGTCGAGGCCGATCTGGACCTGGCGATCTGCATCACCGAAGGCATTCCGGTGCGTGACATGCTGGAAGTGCGCAACAGAATGCGCGCCAAAGAAGCGGCGGGCGGCAAGAAGACCCTGCTGCTGGGCCCCAACTGCCCCGGTTTGATCACGCCCGACGAAATCAAGATCGGCATCATGCCCGGCCACATCCATCGCAAGGGCCGCATTGGCGTGGTCAGCCGCTCCGGCACGCTGACCTACGAAGCCGTGGCGCAGCTGACTGAAATTGGCCTGGGCCAGTCCACCGCCGTCGGCATTGGTGGCGACCCCATCAATGGCCTCAAGCACATCGACATCATGCAAGCCTTCAATGACGACCCGGACACCGACGCCGTCATCATGATTGGCGAAATCGGTGGCCCGGACGAAGCCGAAGCGGCGCGCTGGTGCAAGCTCAACATGAAAAAACCCATCGTCGGTTTCATCGCGGGCGTCACCGCGCCGGCCGGCAAACGCATGGGTCACGCCGGGGCCTTGATCTCCGGCGGAGCCGACACGGCCGACGCGAAATTGGCAGTGATGGAAGAGTGCGGTTTCACGATCACGCGCAATCCGTCCGAAATGGCGAAATTGTTGAAGGCCCTGCTGTAAGGCGCAGCGAGCAGACCTGCCAGGGCCGCTGACTGCGGTTTCCCACAATACCAAGCCGGGTTTCCTGAGGGACAATCCGGCTTAGTTGTTTATATGCCCTGGGCATTGATAAAGAAAGAAAATCGTGGAAGAGTTCTTCACCGCTCATTTCTGGGTTGCTGTCGGTCAGATCATCATGATCGATATTCTGCTGGGCGGCGACAACGCCGTCGTCATTGCCTTGGCGTGTCGCCAGCTGCCTGCGCATCAGCGCACCAAGGGGATTTTGTGGGGCACGGCTGGCGCGATTGTTCTGCGCGTCATCCTCATTGCGTTCGCCCTGACCCTGTTGCAGGTGCCGTTTCTGAAGCTGGTCGGTGCGGCTTTGTTGTTGTGGATTGGCGTCAAGCTGCTGGTACCCGAGGAGGAAGGTCATTCCAACATCCAGGGCAGTGACAAGCTGTGGGCGGCGGTCAAAACCGTGATCGTCGCGGATCTGGTCATGAGCATCGACAATGTCATTGCCATTGCCGGGGCGGCCACCGGCGCTGCATCGCAGCACCAATTGCCGCTGGTGATATTCGGTCTGTTGGTCAGTATTCCCATCATCATTGGGGGCAGTCAGATGGTTCTCAAGCTGATGGACCGGTTCCCGGCCATCATCACGATTGGCGGTATGCTGTTGGGATGGATCGCCGGCACCATGGCGCACAGCGACCCGGCGGTGCGGGATTGGCTACCGCAAACGACGGTGTGGAACTATGGTCTGGGTATTGCGGGTGCGCTGGGCGTGTTTCTTGTGGGAATGGTTCTCAAAAAGCGCGCGCAGCAGCCAACCTGATCCGGTACCTGGCGGCGCGGCCTTGGCACAAAACGACGAGATGGCGTGACTTGCTTCCTTGTGGGCGCAGACGGCGTCTGCTAAGGTCTCATCCTTACGGTGGCATCTGGGCAGCGTGATTTCGTGTCGGCTGTTGCTTGCTGACCTTTCCGGGTGCAATTTGGGTAGAGGTGGCAAGTGGCAATTTCTTCATCATCCTGGCAGAACCAGTTCTGGCGCGCCGACTGGTTCGTGGCTGTGTCGCTGGTGCTTGCTGTGCTGGCGCTGCATGCCACAAGCGACTTTTTCAGCGCGCTTGAGCGCCGTTTTTACGACTTCGCCAGCACCAGCAGCGCGCGCCAGCCCGCCAGCCAGATCGCGGTCATCGCCATCGACGAGCAGAGCATGGCCAGCATCGGCCCTTGGCCCTGGTCACGTGATATCGATGCCCGGTTGATTGACCAGCTGGCGGCGGCCAAGGCCAAGGTCATTGTTCACACCGGTTTCTTTTTTGAGCCGCAGCCTGACCGTGGCCTGGGCTTCATTCGCAAAATGAAAGAGGTGTTGGCCACCTCCGGCGAGGCTGCCAACGCGTCATTCACCCCCTACGCGCAATTGACGCGGCTGCTGGCCGAGGCGGAGGTGGCACTGGACGCCGATGGCCAGCTGGCCAACAGCGTCAAGCAGGCCGCCAACGTCATCATCCCCTCGTTCTTCACGGCCGGGCAGCAACCGATAGAAAGCTTGGCAGCGGCGGCGGCCGGGGTCGCTCCCCTGAACTTGTTGCCGGACCTCGACGGTGTCGTTCGACAGGAGTCCCTGCGGCTGAATGTCGCTGGCAAAGCGGTGCCATCTCTGGCGCTGCTGGCGGCAGCCCAGAGTCTCGATTTGACCGCCGACGACATCAAGTGGCGGGCGGGCGAGTCAGTGCAAATCGGAAAGCTGCGCATCAAGACGGATGCGGCGGCGCGCATGCTGCCGCAGTTCTACACCGGGCGCGACGGTCAGCCGGCGTTTGCCCTTGACTCGTTTGACGATGTGTTGAATGGAAAAATTCCGGCCACCAAGTACGCTGGCAAGATTGTCGTCATTGGTGTCACGGCGGCGGGTATGGGCAAGCCGTTGGCCGTGCCTGGACACCCGGCCTTGTCGCCAGCCGAAGCCGTGGCGCACATCACATCCAGCATTTTGAGCGAGCACTTCTATGTCCAGCCGGGCTGGGGGATTTGGGCCACGTCGGTGGTGTTGCTGCTGGTTTGCGTCTACCTCATCGCGGTCTTGCCGCGCTTGTCGGCGCGAACGGCAGCCGGGGTCAGCTTCTTGTTTTTCATGGCGCTGTTGGCGATTGAATTCGGGCTGCTGGCAGGCGCGGCCCTGTGGCTTCGCATGGTTTTCCCGGCAGCACTTCTGCTCATCGGCCATCTGGCATTGACGGTCAAACGATCATTGCCGGCAGCGGCGGACCCGCCTCAGCCGGACGGAGATTCGGCTGAAACCCACCGCATGATGGGGCTGGCCCTGCAAGGGCAGGGTCAACTCGACATGGCGTTTGAGCGTTTCCGCCGTGTTCCCATGGGTGACGCGGTGATGGGTAATTTTTACACCCTGGCACTCGACTTCGAGCGCCAGCAGCAGTTCAACAAGGCGCAAGTGGTCTATGCGCACATGGCAGCCTATAACCCGGACTACAAAGACCTCAAGACCAAATTGAACCTGGCTACCCATCTCCCAGGCCGTGTCAACGATGTCAAACCCATGATGCTGGGTCGTTACCAGCTTGAGCGGGAGTTGGGCAAGGGGGCCATGGGGGTGGTGTACCTTGGTCAAGATCCCAAAATCGGACGCGTCGTGGCCATTAAAACCATGGCCTTGAGCGAGGAGTTCGAAGGTCGGGATCTGCTGGAGGCCCGCGAACGGTTTTTTCGAGAGGCTGAGACCGCCGGGCGTTTGCAGCACCAGAACATTGTCACGATCTTTGATGCGGGCGAAGACCGCGAGCTGGCGTTTATCGCCATGGAGTTCCTCAAAGGCAAAGACCTGGTGGACTGTTGCCGGAGTGGCCATTTGCTGGCGGTGCCGACGGTGCTCTCCATCGTGGCGCGGGTGGCGGACGCGCTGGCCTATGCCCACCGGCAGCAGGTGGTGCACCGCGACATCAAGCCGGCCAACATCATGTTCGATCCCGAGACTGATACGGTGAAGGTCACAGACTTTGGCATTGCGCGCATCACCGATTCAAGCAAGACCAAAACCGGACTGGTGCTGGGAACGCCCAGTTTCATGTCACCCGAGCAGCTCGTCGGTCAAAAGGTCGATGGCCGCTCGGATCTCTATTCGCTGGGGGTCATGCTGTTTCAGATGCTCGCCGGTGTGCTGCCCTTCCGCGGCGAATCCATGGCCGAGTTGATGTACAAAATTGCGAATGAGGAGGCGCCCGACATTCGCATCATCCGCAAGGAGCTACCTCAAAGTCTGGCAAATCTGGTCGCCATGTCATTGCGAAAACGGCCGCAAGATCGCTATCAGGATGGAGATCAGTTCGCCCGGGACTTGCGGGCGGTATTATCGGGTGGCAACGCAATTGATCTGGAAATATAGCCCGAAACACCATGAATTACACATTCTGCGCGCAGACTGATCCGGGCCGGGTCCGGGAGAACAACGAAGACGCCGTGGTTTTTGATGACGCCACGCACGTCGGTGTTTTGGCTGACGGCATGGGCGGTTACAACGCGGGCGAGATTGCCAGTGGCATGGCCACCGCGTTCATCAAGTCGGAATTGGCCCGCTGGTTGTTCGAAGCGGGCCAGCAGGCCACTGCCGCGCAAGTCAGGCGCGCCATCCAGATTTGCGTTGACAACGCCAACCGCTCTATTTTCAATGCATCGAATGCCAATCCCCAGTATTCGGGAATGGGCACAACGCTGATCGTGGGCGTTTTTCAGGGTGACCGGCTGATGTTGGGACATATCGGGGATTCGCGCTGCTATCGCTTGCGTGGCAATGAGTTTTTGCAGATTACCAAGGATCACTCCCTCTTGCAGGAACAGATGGACGCCGGATTGTTGACGTCTGAACAGGCCGCGGCATCGCCCAACAAAAATCTGGTGACACGGGCCATGGGCGTCGAAAATGAGGTCATGCTGGAACTCAATGAGCATCAGGTGGAGGCGGGCGACCTCTACCTGATGTGTTCGGATGGGCTGTCCGACATGGTCGAAGACGCGGCGATTGCAAAAATTCTGCGAAATGGATCGCCACTGGCGCAAATGGCAGAGGAGCTGGTTTCTTTGGCCAATGGCAATGGCGGACGCGATAACATCACTGTGTTGCTGACGCAAGCGGCGAGCACTCTGGAGAAGCGCGGGTTAATATCCAGATTGCTTGGAAAATAGTAAGCTCATGGGATTCCCAATAACAAGTTTCAGGAACAGGAGTCGGTCATGCCGAAAATGATCGTATCGATCGACGGTGTTGTCATCAAGGAAGTCCAGTTGACCAAGGATCGGACGACCCTGGGTCGGCGACCCTACAACGATATCGTGATCGACAATCTGGCCGTCAGCGGCGAGCACGCTGTGTTGCAGATGGTCGGCAGCGAAGTCTATCTGGAAGACCTGAACAGTACCAACGGCACCTACGTGAATGGCAAAGCCGCCAAGAAGCAGCTGCTCCAGAACGGAGACATGGTGGAGGTGGGCAAATACAAGATCAAGTTTGTCAGTGACGCGGCCGGCGATGGTTTTGAGAAGACCATGATGTACAAAGCGCCTTCTGGCGGCTTGGCGCCTGTCGTTGCGCCGCCGTCGGTCTTCCCGTCCGGTCTGGCGACCGACGCCAGCGCGGTGGATGCTTTTCATGCGGCGATCCGGGTGTTGTCGGGGGCCGCGGCCGGCCGTGAGGTGCCCTTGACCAAAGTGGTGACCACGATCGGAAAACCCGGCGTGGCGGTGGCCGCGATCACCCGGCGCCAACGCGGTTTTGTCGTTCACCACGTCGAAGGTGCGGGTAACCCGGCGCTCAATGGCGCGCCGATCGGGGTGGAGCCGGTTGCGTTGAAGAATGGTGACCTGATCGAGCTCGCAGGCACCCAAATGCAGTTTGTTCAGAGCTGACGCAACCTACATAAGGACTCACGTTACGCACAATATTCGCTGGTCGCGGGCGGGTCAGGAGTTTGAGTTATGAACGCAGTGACGAAACCCCCGGTATTAGAAAAGCAGTCTGAGCAGCCCCTCATTGAATTGCAGAAGTTGCCTGCGGTAAAAAGGGGGATGACGTTTGAGGCGCTTTTTTACAAGCAGCTGCAGCTTGTGACGGCCCGCATTCACGAGACGGAAAACGTGGAGCAGATCATGCTGGAGGCCAGCCAGGATATCTGCAAACTGTTCAATGCGGATCGCCTGACCCTCTACGTCGTCAATGAAGATCAGACGTCCATCGTCTCCAAGGTCAAGACCGGGCTCAACAGCAGCCGCGACCTCAAATTGCCGATCACGCCGCAAAGCGTTGCGGGCTATGCGGCCTACAGCAAAAAGCTGCTCAACCTGCCCGATGTTTATGACGACGAGGCACTCAAGCAAATCCATCCGGCGTTGACCTTCCTCAAGGAAGTGGACAAGCGCTCCGGCTACCGAACCCGCCAGATGCTGGTGGCGCCCATTCTTGAAGGCAGCAAGCTGCATGGCGTGCTGCAGATCATCAATAACAAAAGCGATCAGCCTTTCGGCGAGCTGGAAGTCGAAGGCGTTTCACAGCTGTGCAAGACACTGGCGACCGCCATCCGGCAACGCGTGCAAAAAGCGGAAGAAGGAGGCCGTCGCAAGGCCACCAAATATGACGGCCTGGTTGCCGATGGCGTGATGTCGGCGCAAGAGCTGCAGCAGTGCTTGCAGGAGGCGCGCAACGACGGTCAAGCCGTCGAGCAGGTCCTGATGGCGCACTACAAAGTGCGTCCCGCCCAGATTGGCCCCTCGCTGGCCAAGTTTTTTGGCGTACCGTATGAGGCCTTCAGTGCTGGCCGTATTCGCTCGGAAATGCTGCATGGCTCGCTCAAACGGGAGTTCATTGAAGAGCAGGGTTGGATCCCGCTGGAGGAGTCGCCCGAGGGCCTCGTCATCATGTGCATGGACCCGGAGGCGGTGCGCGGCTCGCGCGTGGTGCCGCAGGTCTTCCCCCGCATCACCCGGTTTGCTTACCGGGTCACCACGCAGACCGAGTTTACGGAAACACTGGGGCAAATATTCGGTGCCGAGGTCGAGGGCGGCTCGATTGACGAGTTGCTGGCCGACATGGATGGCGCGCCCATGGATGACGGCAGCAATGACGACTCGCTGGAGTCGGCGGCAGCTGACAATGAATTGGTCAAGTTCGTCAACAAGGTGATCATCGACGCCTACCACCAGAAGGTGTCGGACATTCACATCGAGCCGATGCCGGGCAAGCTCAAAACCGGCATCCGGTTTCGCATTGATGGCACTTTGCAGCCCTATATCGAGGTGCCGGCGCATTTCCGCCAGGCCATGGTGACCCGTCTGAAGATCATGTGCGACCTCGACATTTCAGAGCGTCGCAAGCCGCAGGACGGCAAGATCAAGTTCAAAAAATACGGGCCGATTGATATCGAGCTGCGGGTCGCCACCATTCCCTCGGCTGGCGGGGTGGAAGACGTGGTGATGCGGATTCTGGCCGCCGGTGAACCGATTCCGCTGGACAAGCTGGGCCTGACGCCGCACAACAAGGAACGCGTCATCCGGACCATCGAGAAGCCGTACGGCTTGTTCTACGTATGCGGCCCGACGGGGTCCGGCAAAACCACCACGCTGCACTCCATCCTCAAGCATCTGAATACGCCGGACACCAAGATCTGGACCGCGGAAGACCCGGTGGAAATCACACAAAAAGGGCTGCGCCAGGTCCAGATCAACCGCAAAGCCGGCATTGACTTCGCGCTCATCATGCGCGCCTTCCTGCGCGCCGACCCCGACATCATCATGGTCGGCGAATCGCGCGACAAGGAAACGGTGGCGATGGGCGTGGAAGCCTCGCTCACCGGCCACCTGGTGTTCTCGACCCTGCACACCAACTCGGCGCCCGAATCCATCACGCGCTTGCTGGACATGGGCATGGACCCGTTCAACTTTGCCGATGCGCTGTTGGGCATCCTGGCGCAGCGGCTGGCCAAAAAGCTGTGCGACTGCAAGGAATCGTACGTGCCCGATGCCGAGGAATTGCGCCTGTTTGCCGCCGAATATGCCGATGAACTCCGACACTCCGCCGCCTGGACGGCCGACTATGAAGGCGAAGCCAAAAAATTGATCGAGAGCTGGCACAAGGCCTATGACCAGGACGGCCAGCTTAGGTTCTACCGTCATGTCGGCTGCGACAAGTGCAACAAGACCGGCTACAAAGGCCGCATCGGCCTGCACGAACTGTTGATCGCCTCCGACGACATCAAAAAGCTCATTCAGGAACGCGCCCGCGTCGCCGAGATTTTTGCCGCTGCGGTGGAAGGCGGCATGCGCACGCTGAAGATGGACGGCATGGAGAAAATCATGATGGGGCTGACGGACATCAAGATGGTTCGGCAGGTTTGCATCAAGTAGGTGACGAGAATGGCGTGACATTTTTGTCACGCAAGAGCGGCAGCTGACAAAAATAATCGCTAATTCACGATCCCTGCGCGTATTTCCGTGGTTTTTCCCATAAAACGGGCTGTTTGCGCAGGGATGAAGACCTGGCCCGAAACCTGCTCTATACCAATGTCTCGTTGTTACATTTTTTTCACCAAGGAGTTATTCATGAAGCGTTCTATGCAAAAGGGTTTTACCCTGATCGAATTGATGATCGTGGTTGCGATTATTGGTATTTTGGCGGCTGTGGCGTTGCCGGCATATCAGGATTACACGATTCGCGCACGTGTGAC
>NZ_DHXT01000074.1:52364-56988 GCF_002413825.1 Rhodoferax sp. UBA5149 | reverse complement strand
GGCACGGGCCTGCGCCACGTCGGCCTGCACACTGTCCTCGGCGAAGCGCGCCAGCAGCTGGCCGCGCTGCACCACGTCGCCCACATTGACCTGCACCTCGGCCAGGCGCAGGCCGCTGCTCTCGGTGCCGACGCTGGCTTCCTGCCAGGCGGCAATATTGCCATTGGCTGTCAGTTTGATCGGCAGGGTGCTCAACTGTGCTTGCGTGGTGGTCACGGTGAGGGCCGGCCGGGCAGCCGAGACGGGCACCGCCGCCGTTTTGTCCACGGCCCTCGAATTCGATAAAAACAGGGCGATAGCCCCCGTGGTTATTACGCAGACAGCTATCAAAATAATAGCAACTGGTTTGAATTTGAAACGGTTCATGGCGTGGGCTTGTCTCAGGCGGGTTGAAAAAATGCGGGTCGATCAGCACCGCGCGGTACAGGCCTCGGTACCAGCCCGCCCCAGCCGCCAAAGCGATCTCGCGCCTCCATGCCGTCGCTGCGCTGGGTAGCGCTTGTGCCGTATTTTTTCGTGGGGCACGATTAGACCATCTTAATCAAACGTTTGATACAGAGAGGGGGAAGGCCGGTTACATGTGCCTGACGGGTGCCAGGGGGCTTGACCTGCGCCGAATTGACTTGGGCGCTACAGCGTCGTTGCGCGCATCACTCGCGTCGCAAGGTAAAGGTTTCAAACAGGGCCGACACGCGCGCCAGCAGGTCGGCACCGGGGTAGCCCGCGCTGGCGGCCTGGAGACTTTCATCCATGCAACCGGTGCGGCGAAAGACCTGCACGGCGTAGTGGCGCACGCCCATGGCGCTCAGGGTTTGCGCCAGCGCCAGAATGTCGGGTTCCGAATGCAGGCCCGGATGCACCGTGGTACGGAACTCGTGCGCCACGCCGCTGGCCAGCACGGCCTCGGCGCTGGCCCGTGCATGGCGGGCGCTGTCGCTGATGCGGGTGATGCTGTCATAGCCTTGCCAGGAAGCCTTGAGGTCGATGCCGACCCAGTCCAGCAGTGGCAGTACCTCGGCCAGACGCCGGGGATAGGCCCCTGCCGTGTGCAGACCGACGCCAAACCCGAGGGCGCGCACCTCGCGCATCGCGTCTTCCAATGCCGGGTCCATGGTGGGTTCGCCGCCGCTGAACACCACGGCATCAATCAGGCCGACCCGCCGCTTCAATCGTGCGATCACTTGCGTCCAGGCCAGCGGACTGGTGCCGGTGCGCGTTTGCAAATGCGGGTTGTGGCAGTAGCCACAACGCCAGGGGCAACCCTGCACGAAAACGACGGCCGCGAGCTTGCCGGGGTAGTCGGTGGCGCTGAAGGGCGTGACGCCGCCCACCTTGAGCTGCCTGTCTGCAAGCAGGGAGGCGCTGGCGTCGTCGGGCGCAGCAGGCTCAGCCCGCCAGGCTGGCCTGGCAGCTGAGTTCGCTGAAGTAAGTGCGCTCATGGAACTCGCCCTTCTTGCCGGTGTTGAAGGACGCCATCGGGCGGTGGTAGCCCATGACGCGGGTCCACACTTCACAGCGCTGGCGCTCGTCGTCGCGCAGCACCAGGGCCGCTTGGGGGGCCAGGAATTGTTGGTTGCTCAGATCGGTCATGGGGATCTTTCTTCAGGTGGTTTCGAGTTGTTTGCGCGCGATGATGTCGGCGTCGCACTTGGGACAAAAATCGTGACGCCCACCCAGGTAACCATGTTTGGGGCAGATCGAGAAGGTCGGCGTCACGGTGATGTAGGGCAGGCGAAAACGCGACAGCGAGCGCTTGACCAGCTGGCGGCAAGCCTCGGCGCTGCTCAGCGGCTCGGTCATGTACAGGTGCAGCACGGTGCCGCCGGTGTACTTGCGTTGCAGATCGTCCTGCAGCTCCAGCGCCTCGAACGGGTCGTCGGTGTAGCCCACCGGCAACTGCGACGAGTTGGTGTAGTAGGGCATGTCTTGGGTGCCCGCCTGCAGGATGTCGGGAAACTGCTTGGCGTCTTCCTTGGCAAAGCGGTAGGTCGTGCCTTCGGCCGGCGTCGCTTCGAGGTTGTACATGTGGCCGGTCTGGTCCTGGAATTCGAGCATGCGGGCGCGCACATGGTCGAGCAGGCGAATGGCGAAGGCGTGGCCCCATGCGCTGCTGATGTCGTGCTCGTCTAGAGTGAAGTTGCGGATCATCTCGTTGATGCCGTTCACGCCGAGCGTGGAGAAATGGTTGCGCAGCGTGCCCAGGTAGCGCTTGGTGTAGGGGAACAGGCCGTTGTCCATGTGGCGCTGGATCACTTTGCGTTTGATCTCCAGGCTGTCGCGGCCCAAGTCCAGCAGGGTGTCGAGCGCCGCCCGCATGCCGGCCTCGTCACCCATGTGCAGATAGCCTAAGCGCGCGCAGTTGATGGTGACCACGCCGAGCGAGCCGGTCTGCTCGGCCGAGCCGAACAGGCCGTTGCCGCGCTTGAGCAGCTCGCGCAGGTCGAGCTGCAGGCGGCAGCACATGGAGCGGATCATGTTCGGCTTGAGCTCCGAATTGATGAAGTTCTGGAAATAGGGCAGGCCGTACTTGGCCGTCATCTTGAACAGCGCTTCGGCGTTCGGGCTGTACCAGTCGAAGTCTTCCGTGATGTTGTAGGTCGGAATCGGGAAGGTGAAGACCCGGCCCCGGGCGTCACCGGCCATCATGACCTCGATGTAGGCGCGGTTGATCATGTCCATCTCGGCCTGCAGCTCACCGTAGGTGAAGGGCATTTCTTCGCCGGCAATGACGGGAATTTGTTCGCGCAGGTCTTGCGGGCAGACCCAGTCGAAGGTCAGGTTGGTAAAAGGCGTCTGCGTGCCCCAGCGCGAGGGCACGTTGAGGTTGTAAATCAGCTCCTGCAGGCACTGGCGCACTGCCGCATAGTCCAGGCTGTCCTGCCGGATGTAGGGCGCCATGTAGGTGTCAAACGAGCTGAAGGCCTGCGCGCCGGCCCACTCGTTTTGCAGCGTGCCCAGGAAGTTGACGATCTGGCCCACGGCGCTGGACAGGTGCTTGGGCGGACCCGATTCAACCTTGCCGGGTACGCCGTTCAAGCCTTCGTGGAGCAGCGTGCGCAGCGACCAGCCCGCGCAGTAGCCCGCCAGCATGTCCAGGTCATGAATGTGCAGGGCGGCGCTGCGGTGCGCCGCGCCCACTTCGGGCGGGTAGACGTGGTTCAGCCAGTAGTTGGCAATCACCTTGCCCGAGACGTTGAGGATCAGCCCGCCCAGCGAGTAGCCCTGGTTGGCATTGGCGTTGACGCGCCAATCGAGTTGCTGCAGGTACTCGTTCATGCTGGACTCCACGTCCACCAGGGTCTTGCGGTCGTGGCGCAGCTTCTTGTGCTGCTCGCGGTAGACGATGTAGGCGCGCAGGGTCTTGGGGTAACCGGCATCAAACAGGGCGGCTTCGACCGCGTCCTGAATTTGCTCGATATGCGGCGTGACGGCCCCCAGCACCTTGATCTTGGGCGCCACCAGGTAGCGCGTGAGGCGCTGGGCCTCGGCGGCATCGAACTCACCGGTGACCTGGGCGGCGCGCTCCAGCGCCTGGGCAATTTTGCTGGCGTCAAAGGCTTTGATGCCGCCGTCGCGCTTGATGATGTGGGTGAAAACGGCGGTGGCTGGCATGTTCATCTTGTGTCCCCTCGAAACACCATAGGTAGTGTCGAACAAGATGCTAACCACTATATGTAGTGGTTCCTTTGAATTTGGCTGCGCAAAGCTCAGCTTCGCGTCATGGGTTGATCTGGATCAGAAAATGGATGCAACCGCCCACGTTGCCCTTGACAAACCGACAAAGATTTGCATCGCATCAAGCCGGCGCGCGAGGCTTTCGTGTCGGCTGCGCCGCACGCCAGGGCGCACCGCGCTGGATCAAGCCCAGAGAACAGCAGCTTCGCCGGTGTACCAGCCGTCCACTTGCGCGGCGACTGACGATTCGATGCGGCTGCGTTTGATCTTCATGGTCGGCGTGAGACAGCCATTTTCAATCGACCAGGGCTCACGCGCCACCACCAGCATGCGCAGGCGTTCATAGTCGGCCAGCTCGTGGTTCACGCTTTTGAGCAAGCCTTCGAGTTCGGCCTGCACCCGGGCTCGCACCGCCGGGTCATTCAACTGGGCGCGCAGGGCTTCCGCGAGGACCAGCATGCCGTAGGCGGCCGCCTGACCGACGCCGGACACCAGCGCCAGTTCCACCATCGGATGGGCGTTGAGCCGCTGCCCGCCAGGCGCACCTGGTCGAGCCCGAGGCCGCGCAACACCTTGCGCCCGGCTATTTTGCCGAGCAGCGGAATGCCCAGCAGCCGGTCGAGCTTGCGCGGCGGCATTTTCGCGAACACGCCCTGCTGGAATTTCAGCCACAGGCGCGGCACCGAGATGAACGTGGTGGGCCGGGCGCGCTGCAGGTCCTGGACAAAGGTGTTGAGCGACTCGGCGAAGAAGATGTGCATCCGGCCGTCGATCAGCGGCGCGCATTGAACGAAGGCCCGCTCGAAGACATGCGCCAGCGGCAGGTACGACAGCACGCGGTTGGCCGCGTTCTTGCCGAGCGCCTCGTGCATGCGCGCATCCCCTCGGTGGCGCGCGTAATCCGCTCGAAGCTGTGCATCACCCCTTTGGGCTGGCCGGTGGAGCCCGA
>NZ_DHXT01000074.1:18694-52148 GCF_002413825.1 Rhodoferax sp. UBA5149 | reverse complement strand
AGGTCGTGCGGGGCGCGCTGCGGGCGGCCGCCCAGCGGGGCCGTGCGCGCGATGATCGCGTCCCAGGTTTCATACGGCGTCGGCGGCGCCAGCGGGAAGGCGATGCGCGGCAGATCGGCCGGAACACCCGGCAACTGCCGTTCCCAGGAATCGAGTTTGCCGACAAACAGCAGGCTGGCCTCGCTGTGCGCCAGCACGTAGCGCACGGTGTCTGCCCCTTCTGTGGGAGAGATGGCGACGGTGGTGCCACCGGCCATCCAGATCGCCAGCTCGGCCAGGAAGAAGTGGGCGCAGTTCTTGGACAGGATGGCAATTCGCGCGCCGGGTCCGAAGCCCATGCCTTGCAAGTGCGCCGCCATGCGGCGCGCCTGATCGAGCGCCTGCCCCCATGAATAGTCGACCACCTGGCCGTTGCCGATCGGTTGGGTCAGGTAAACCCGGTCTGGATGCGCGGCCTCGTGCGCGTAAACATAGTCGAGCAGGAGCTTGGCTTGTGCCATTGGATTTCCTCTTTTTGGCGACCCATGCACCTTAGACGCCGGTGGCACAGGTTACGGATTCGGGCTCCAGTATTTTGGCGTCAAACACGGTCCGCCACAAGACCAGCACCGCATCGCGCTGCGCCTGCAATTCGGGCATGATGACCTGGGTCGGCTCCTCGTTAAGCCGTGCGCGATGCTGCACCCGGCGCAACTCCCGGTAGGCGCTGGCGGCGGCGTGGCCGACCCCGGCGGGCAGTAGCCCCAAGGCTTCGGCGCGGTCGAGCAGGGCGATGTTGCCCGCGTTGTCCATCAACTCGGGGTGCAGCGCCGATTCCGACAGGACCAGGTACTGCATGACGAATTCCACGTCGATCATGCCGCCCGGACTGTGCTTGACGTCAAATTTCTCGCCTTTGACGGGATGGGCGGCACGCACCCGCTCGCGCATGGTGTTGATCTCAAGCTTCAGATCGTCGGCGTTACGGGGTGCGGAGATCACGGCCTTGCGGATGGCATCGAAGCGTTGCCGCAACACGTCGTCGCCCAGGCAAAAACGGGCGCGCGTCATGGCCTGGTGCTCCCAGGTCCAGGCGGTGTTGCTGCCGCGCTGCTGCTGGTAATTGGCGTAGGCGTCAAAGGAGGTGACCAGCAGGCCGGAGTTGCCGTTGGGTCGCAGCGCGGTGTCAATTTCGTACAGGTCGCCCTCGCCGGTTTTGACGGTCAGCCAGTTGATCAGCTTGCGCACCAGATTGGCATAGACCTCGGGGGCGCGGTCGTCCTCGTCGGCGTAGACAAACACAATGTCCAGATCGCTGCCGTAGCCGAGTTCCTTGCCGCCGAGTTTGCCGTAGGCGATGATGGCAAACTGGGGGGTCTCGCGATGCCTGGTTTTCAGGCGGTCCCAGCACCAGCGGGTGGTCACGCGCAACACCGCGTCGGCCAGGGCGCTCAGGTCGTCGGCCACCTCCTCCACGCTCAGCCGGCCTTCCACATCGCGCGCCAGGGTGCGAAACACCTCGGCGTGATGGGCGCGGCGCAGCAGGTTGAGCAGGGTTTCGTCATCGTCTTCCCCCGTACCGGCCAGCGAGGCGCGCCGATGATCGAGCTCGTGCTCGAAGTCTGCCGCAGAAAAGCGCTCATCCAGCATGTCGGCGCTGGCCAACTCGTCAATCACGCCCGGGTGCAGCAGCAGGTAGCGTGCGGGCCAGCGCGCGGCCCCCAGCAAACGCAGCAGCCGCTCATGCACATTGGGTCGCTCCAGCAGCAGGGCGAGGTAGCTTTCTCGCCGCAGCAGGGGTTCAATCCAGTCGGCAAGGCGAACAGCGGCTTCCTCGGTGACCTTGCCCTCAACGATCCACTGGGCGGTGCGCGCAATCAAGCGCATCAGTCTGGCACGTGAATCTTCACGCAAGGCCAATACCCGCGGGTGCTCACGCCAGGTGGCAATCCGGGCGCGAAAGTCCCCAGGCAACTGTTCCAGCAACTCGTCAAAGTCGGGCGCTGCAGCGCCCGACTTGCCGCCGTTACAGCCCTTGCATTCCTTGTCAACGCCGCCGCCCAGCAGCGCATCAAATTCCCGGGCCACCAGTTCGCGGTGCATGTCGAGCTGGTGCAAGAGCTGATACGAGGTGGCATAGCCCAGGGTACTCGCGATCCAGTCCAGGTCATGGTCCTGCGTTGGCAAGACATGGGTCTGCTGATCGTCCAGGTACTGAATGCGGTGCTCCACCCGGCGCAGGAAGAGATAGGCCTCGGCCAGCGCCTCGGCTGTCTTTTGCGGCATGAGGCCGGCCTTGGCAAGTCGGGGCAGCGCCGCGAGGGTGGGCCGCGTTCTGAGTTCGGGAAACTGCCCGCCGCGCACCACCTGCAGCAGTTGCACGATGAATTCAATTTCGCGGATACCGCCGCGCGACAGCTTGACGTCGTTGGCGCGCTCCGGGCGCCCGGCGCTGCGTCTGCCCGCATGTTCGCGAATTTGCCGATGCAGTACACGCAGCGAGTCAAAGACGTTGTAGTCGAGATAGCGCCTGAAGACGAAGGGCAGCACCACGCTGCGCAGCGCCTGGGCCGAGCCTCTGTCCTCTCTGCCCAGGGGTGCCACCACCCGACTCTTGAGCCAGGCAAAGCGCTCCCACTCGCGGCCCTGCACATGAAGGTATTCTTCGAGCGCGCCCAGCGATACCGCGGGGGGGCCGGAATTGCCGTTGGGCCGCAGCGCCAGGTCGACGCGAAAGACAAAGCCATGTTCGGTCGTATCGCCGATCAGGGCAAAAATGGCCCGTACCGCCTTGGCAAAATACTCCTGGTTGGAAATGCGCCCGCGTCCCAGCGCATCGCCCGTGGTGTCGCCGTCCTGGTCGTAGATGTAGATCAGGTCGATGTCGCTCGACACGTTGAGCTCCCGTGCGCCGAGCTTGCCCATGCCGACGATCCAGAGCCGGGCGCGTTGACCCTCTGCGGTGTGGGGGCTGCCGTGGGTCTGGTCCAGCATCTGCTGGGCTTCGCTCAAAGCGATGTTCAACGCGAACTCCGCCAGCTCCGTCATGGCCTGGGTCACCTGCTGCAAGGGGGCCTGTTCATCACAGTCCAGACACAGCAGGCGCTCCACGACCAGCTGTCGCGTGGTTCGCAAAGCGCTGCCGGCGTCAAAGCCCGAAGCCTGCAGCGCCGCGAAGGTCTGCGCCATCGAAGCCGGGTCCGGAACACCGGGGGGCAATAAATGCAGTTGACTCTCAAAGCGGCGTCGAACGCGCTGGCTGAAGCGCGAGTGGGATGACAATGCGGGGCGGGTCATAATTCCTGTCGTATCTCCAAGTTCCCAATGATTGACTCGACGCTCGCCCCTTCACCACTGCTGAAAACGTTAACCACCGTTGCCCGCTGGGCACTCGGCTTGGTGTTGACGGCGTGGTTTGTTTTTGGGCTGGCCTGGGGAGCGTTGCACTGGTTGATTGTGCCGCGAATCGGCGAGTTTCGCCCGCAGCTCGAAGCCCGGGCCACGCAGGTGCTCGGTGTACCGGTGCGCATTGGTGCCATCGCGGCGTATTCGTCCGGCATGATCCCGTCGTTTGAACTCACCGATGTCCAGCTGTTCGACGCCCAGGGTCGCGAAGCCTTGCGACTGCCGCGCGTCCTGGCCGCCCTGTCACCGCGTTCCATCTTGCATCTTGGCTTCGAACAACTTTATGTGGACCGCCCGGAGCTCAACATCCGGCGCGGGATGGATGGAAAAATAGTCGTGGCCGGGCTCGATTTTTCCAACAGCAGCGATTCGGGGCATGGCGCGGCAGACTGGTTTTTTTCGCAAATCGAGTTCGCCATTCATGACGGCACCATCCTGTGGACCGATGAATTGCGCGCCGCGCCCACCCTGGCGCTGCGCCAGGTGGCGCTGGTCGTGCGCAACCAGGCGCGGCGGCACGACATGCGGCTGGATGCCACGCCGCCGGCGCCGTGGGGCGAGCGATTCAGTGTCATGGGCCGCTTGCGGCAGCCCTTGCTGTCGCTGCACAACGGCCGGTGGCAGGAGTGGGAAGGCCAGCTCTACGCCGCATTGACGCGGGTTGATCTGTCCGAACTGCGGCGCTATGCCGACGTCGGCATTGATCTGCACCAAGGCAATGGCGCGGTCACGAGCTGGATCGACGTCAGCCGGGGCCAGCTGGTCGGTGCGGTGGCGGACGTGGCCCTGGCGCAGGTCAGCATCACGCTGGGCACGGGCCTGCAAGCCCTGGACTTGCAGTCCGTGCGCGGGCGCCTGGGCGGACGGCTTCTAGCGTCCGGTTTTGAATTTTCCACCCAGTCGCTTCAGTTTGACACCCGGGACGGCTTGCACTGGCCGGGCGGCAATGTCAGCGTGATGTACCTGGGTGCCGAGGGCAAAATGGCCGCTCGCGGAGAGCTCAAAGCCGACAAGCTGGATCTGGCCGCCTTGTCCCAGATCGCCAACCGGCTGCCGATTGACCCGCAAGCCCGTGCCACGCTGCTGGCGTATGCGCCCAAAGGCTTGGTGGAGCGGCTACAGGCCAGCTGGCAGGGGTCCATGGGGGCCTTCAGCAAATACGAGGCCAAGGGCCAAGTGAGCCAGTTTGAACTGGCTGCGCGGGCGGCCACGCCCGCGCTCAATGCCACCAGGAGCCCCACGAGCACCCCTCCGGTGGCGCTGGGGTCGCCCGGTATCCGGGGTGCCAGCATCGAGTTCGACTTGAATCAGTCCGCCGGACGGGCCAGCATCAGACTGGCCAACGGTGCCGTGGAACTGCCGGGGATGTTTGACGAGCCGGTGATTCCGATCAGCCAGTTGTCCACCGATGCCAAATGGCAAATCAACGGTGAGCGCATTGCCGTGCAGTTACCCAACATGAAGTTCAGCAACGCCGATGCCCAAGGCGAGGCGCAGGTCATATGGGAGACCAGCGACCCAGAAACGTCCAGGGGCCGGGCGCGCTTTCCGGGCGTGCTGGATTTGCAGGCCTCCCTGAGCCGGGCCGACGGGACGCGGGTTCACCGCTATCTGCCAACCATCATTCGCCGTCCGGTGCGGGACTACGTGCACGACGCCGTGGTGGCCGGAACGGCCAGCGGCGTCAAGTTCAAGGTCAAGGGCGACCTGCACAACATGCCGTTTACCGACCCGAAGCAGGGGGAATTCAGGATCTCGGCCAACGTGCAGAATGCAACCTATGCCTACGTGCCGCGCAGCATCCAGCCGCCGGATGCCCTGCCCTGGCCCGCGCTGACACAGCTCAGTGGCGAACTGGTGATTGAGCGGACGCAGCTGCAAGTCAGGGCCGCCCACGCCCGGATCGGCGCCACGGCCGGCCTGCAGATCAACAAGGTGGAGGCCCTGATCCCCGATTTGAGTCATGGCGCCACGGTGACGGTCAACGCCGAAGCGCGGGGCGCACTGGGCGAGGGGCTGGGCATTGTCAATGGCTCGCCGCTGGGGGCGATGATCGGTCGGGCCTTGGGCCGGGCCGTGGCGAGCGCCAACGCCGATTACAAGTTGAAGCTGATCCTGCCCATCGCCACGATTGAAAAATCAACGCTGCAGGGCAGCGTGACGCTCAGCAACAACGATATTCAAATAGCCCCGGACACGCCCAAGCTGACCCGCGCCCGGGGTGTGGTGAACTTTTCCGAAAAGGGTTTCACGATCACCGGTGGTCGGGCGCGAATGCTGGGCGGTGACGTCCGCCTGGAGGGCGGATCAGCGGCACTCTCGGGCACCAGCGCCGCCGTTGGTGCGGCTCGCGCGGCCGCTCCGATCGTGATCCGCGCCAGCGGCACCGCCTCGGCCGAGGGCTTGCGGCAAGCCAAAGAGCTTGGCTTTGTGGCGCGCATCGCGCAGCATGCCAGCGGCAGTGCGGCGTACACGGCCGTGCTGGGGTTTCGCCGGGGCGAGCCCGAGCTGAGTGTGACCAGCAATTTGCAGGGACTGAGCCTGAGCCTGCCCGCGCCATTGAACAAGAGCGCCGAAGCGCTGCTGCCATTTCGGCTGGAGACGGCGTTGGTTCGCGAGTCTTTGCTAGCAACGCCGGGCGGGCCGGTGCGCCTGCAGGATCAGTTCGCGCTGGAGCTCGGGCGCGTTGCTTCGATCCTTTATATCCGCGATCTGTCGGGCCCAGAGCTTCGCGTCATTCGCGGCAGTATTGCGGTGGGCCTGTCGCCGCAAGAGTCGGCACCGCTGCCCGACGAGGGGGTGGTGGCCAACATCAACTTGAGCGCGGTTGATCTGGACGCCTGGAGCGCCGTGTTGTCGCAGGCGGCGGGCACGTCGTTGGCCGCTGCCGTTCCTGCCACGGCGACGGTCGCGCGAGTGCCGGGTGCCGCGGCGACCAGCGCGGCCTTGACTTACCTGCCCACCAGCATGGCGGTGCGGGCGCGGGAGTTGACGGTGGGGGGGCGCAAGCTGCATAACGTGGTGGCGGGGGGCTCGCGCGACGGGCTGCTGTGGCGGGCCAATCTGGATGCCAGTGAATTGAATGGCTACCTGGAATACCGCCAGCCGTCGGACGCCGGAGCGGGCCGCGTGCATGCCCGGCTCGCCCGGTTGACTATTGCGCCCGGGGCCGTCAGCGACGTCGAGGCCCTGCTGGATGAGCAGCCTGCGAGCATTCCCGCCCTGGACATCGTGGTGGAAGATTTTGAGTTGCGCGGCAAACGGCTCGGACGCGTGGAGGTGGAGGCCATCAACCGGGGCCCCGGTGCGGTCGCGCGGGACGGTGGTGTCCGCGAGTGGCGGCTCAACAAGTTCAACATGATCATGCCCGAAGCGGTGCTGACGGCGACCGGCAATTGGGCCAGTATCAACGCGCAGAATGGGGTCGGCGCCGCCGCGCCGTCGCCATCACGCAGCGCGCCCGAGCGTCGACGCACCGTGCTGAATTTCAAACTGGATATTGCCGATGGGGGCGAATTGCTGTCGCGTCTTGGCATGAAGGGCGTGATTCGAAAAGGGCGCGGCAAGATGGAAGGACAAGTGGCCTGGCTGGGATCCCCGATTACGCTGGACTACCCGAGCATGAGCGGCGCTTTCACCGTCAATGTGGAGGCCGGCCAGTTTTTGAAGGCCGAGCCGGGCATTGCCAAGTTGCTCGGCGTCTTGAGTCTGCAGTCCTTGCCGCGCCGCTTGACGCTGGATTTCAGGGACGTCTTCTCCGAAGGTTTTTCTTTTGACTTTATTCGCGGCGACGTCACGATCGAGCAGGGCATCGCTAAAACCAACAATCTGCAGATGAAGGGCGTCAATGCGGCAGTGTTGATGGAGGGGCGGGCCGACATTGCGAAAGAAACACAGGACCTCAAGGTGGTGGTGGTGCCCGAAATCAATGCCGGAACCGCGTCGCTGATCGCCTCGGTCATCAATCCGGCGATCGGGCTGGGGACCTTCCTGGCCCAGATGTTTTTGCGCAAGCCCTTGAGCGAGGCGGCAACCCAGGAACTGCACATTGACGGCAGCTGGGTCGATCCAAAAATTACCCGGGTGCCGCGCAAAACCGCCACCGGCAGCACGAATGAGGTGACGCGTTGAAAGTATCGGCGATTCAAATGGTGTCAACGACCGAGCTGCAGGGCAACCTGGACTGCGCCCATGCGCTGTTGCGTACGGCGGCCCTGGAGGGCGCCGAGCTGGCGGTGTTGCCCGAGTATTTTTGTCTGCTGGGTCACCGGGACACTGACAAACTGGCGATTCAGGAGCCGTTTGGCGCGGGGCCGATCCAGCGCTTCCTCGGCGACACGGCGCGCGAACTGGGCCTGTGGATTGTTGCGGGAACGATGCCTGTTTCAGCAGCGCACGACGACCTCACCCCCGCTGACCCCGCTGACCGCGTCTACAACAGTACGCTGGTTTACTCCCCCGCAGGCCAGTGCGTGGCACGGTACGACAAGATCCATTTGTTCCGCTTTGACAACGGGCAGGAGTGCTATGACGAGTCGCGTGTCTTGATGCCGGGGCATGCACCGCAGGTGTTCGAGTTGACGTCGCGCGATGGCCATTGCTGGCGTGTCGGCTTGAGTGTTTGTTATGACTTGCGTTTCCCGGAACTCTACCGCGCTTACGCCCGTGCCGGGGTTGACTTGCTGCTGGTGCCGAGCGCCTTCACCCACACCACCGGGCAGGATCACTGGGAGGTGCTGCTGCGCGCGCGCGCGATTGAGAACCTCGCATTTGTGGTGGCCGCAGCGCAGGGCGGACGACATGCCAATACGCGGCGCACCTGGGGCCACTCCATGCTGATTGACCCCTGGGGCAGTGTTCTGGCTGAACGGGCCGCGGGCGCTGGGGTTGTCAGTGCCGACTTGGATTTCGCCAGGATGGAATCCTGCCGCGCGCAGTTGCCGGCGCTTTTGCATCGGGTCATGTGAGCGCAGAAGCGGGGCTTGCGCTGGCACGCCCACCCTCCACCCTGCGTCGCCGAACACTCTGGAGTGTGCTGCTGCTGCTGGTCGTGGCCATGCTGGCGATGCTGGTCTGGCTGGCCGGGGTGTATGAGGCCGCGCAAGTTCAGGGCCGACTGGAGCGTGACGCGGAGCAAGCGGCGGGGGAGGTCCAGGCGGCACTGATGCGCAACGTGCAAAGCCTGCAGGCCCTGCAGTACCGTGACCCCACGCCCAATTCCTGGGTGATTGATGCCGCCACCTTGTTGCGTGAGCACCGCGAACTGGTGCGCGTGGAATGGCGCGACAGCACCCTGCATCTGCAGTCCCATGTGGATACGCCTTATCGCATACCCGTGTTTGACCACATGGGGCGAAACAATGCGCAGTCCGAGGTGGTGCTGACCTGTGCCACCGCACGCCGCCTCAGTGGTCCGGCTTACAGCAGCAGCTATTTCGTGCCCTCCGCCGATGGCCTGGGTGTGCAAGTCATGGAGTTGTGCCTGCCGCTGCAGCGTGACGGCAAAGCCGTGGGCTATCTGATCGCCAGCTACGCTTTGCAGGAAGTGCTGGACGCACTGCCCGTGCACCAGACGACGCGCAATTACGAAATCGCGTTCACCGAGGGCGACGGCACCCGTCTGGCCTTGCGCCGTTCCACGCGCAGTGGCAACCGGGTCTTTACCGCCCAGCAGTTGGTGGATTTGCCCGGCACCTCCCTGGTCTTGCGCATGGACAGCTGGCGTGGCGCGCCCGATCTGTTTCCCAATGTACTCACCGCGCTGGTCACCGCGATGTCGCTTGCCCTGGTCTCGGTGCTGGTCCTGTTGGCCAAGGATATGCGGCGACGCCTCAAGGCCGAACACGATCTGGCGGATGCGCTCGCGTTCCGAAAGGCGATGGAGGATTCCCTGGTGACCGGCATGCGCGCGCGCGATCTGCAAGGCCATATCACTTACGTCAACCCGGCGTTTTGCCAGATGGTGGGGTTTTCGGAAGAAGAGCTGCTGGGGCACGGCCTGTCGGCGCCTTACTGGCCGCCGGAGTGTATTGACGAATACCAGCAGCGCCAGGCCATCCGCCTGGCCGGCAACGTGCCGCCGCGCGAAGGCTTTGAGTCGGTGTTCATGCGCAAGGACGGTTCCCGCTTTCCGGTGCTCATCATCGAAGCCCCTTTGATCGACGCCGAGGGCGTGCAAAGTGGCTGGATGAGTGCTTTTCTGGACATCAGCGAACAACGGCGCGTGGAAGAGTTATCGCGCACCAGCCAGGAACGGTTGCAGGCCACGGCGCGGCTGGCGATGGTCGGCGAGATGGCGTCCTTGCTGAGCCATGAGCTGAACCAGCCGCTGGCGGCTATTTCGGGCTACGCCGCCGGTTCGATCAATCTGCTGGCCGAGGGGCCCGATGGGGCATATGGGTCCCATGGGCCTGCAGCGGCCAAAGAATTCGGCGCCGATCTGACGCTGGCCTTGCAGCGCATCGCGGAGCAGGCGGAGCGTGCTGGCAAAGTGATCAAGAGCGTGCACGACTTGGTGCGCCGCCGCGACCAGGTGCGTGAAGCGGTCGCGCCGCGGGTCTTGCTGGATGCCATCCTGCCCCTGATACACCTGCAGGCGCGCAAGCTGCTCGTGCGGGTGCTGACCGAGGTCGAGACCGATGGGCTGTCTGTGCTGTGCGACCGAACCATGGTCGAGCAGGTCTTGCTCAACCTGGCGCGCAACGCCATGCAGGCGATGGACCAGCCGCATATTTTGGAGCGGGTATTGCGGCTGCGCGTGCGCCGGGTGAAAGGCGGCGGTCGCAAGCAGTGGATTGAGTTCTCCGTGGCGGACATCGGGGCTGGCATTGCCCCGGATGTGCAGGCTCAGCTGTTCAACCCTTTCTTCACCACCAAGGCCGAGGGCATGGGTCTGGGTTTGAGTCTTTGCCGCACGGTGGTGGAGCAGCACGGTGGCGCACTGGTGTTCGAACCCAATGCGCCGCGCGGTACGGTTTTTATTTTTACCTTGCCCGCTAGCGCCGTGGCATAACATCGCCTCATGCAATCTGCGATTGATGCCTTGGTTTATGTGGTGGACGATGACGCCAGCGTGCGCGATGCTTTGGCGTGGCTGTTGCGTTCGCGGCGCTTGACCAGCGAAGTATTTGACAGCGCCGAAGCGTTCCAGCGCCATCTGGAGCGCGGCGCGGCACTCGATCAGCCGCGTTGCCTGCTGCTGGACGTGCGCATGCCGGGCCTGAGTGGCCTGGCGCTGTTTGACTGGCTGATCGAGCGCCGGCTGCAGCTGGCCATGCCCGTGATATTTTTGACCGGCCATGCCGATGTCGCCACGGCCGTGGATGCCGTCAAGCGTGGCGCCTTTGATTTTTGTGAAAAACCCTGTTACGACAATGCCCTGGTGGACCGGGTGCAGCAGGCGCTGGCGCAATCGCAGGCGTTTTTGCAGACGGACCGAAGAAAAGGGCTTTTGCGGGAACGACAAGAGGAGCTGACCGAGCGTGAACGTGACGTCATGCGCCTGGTGGTCGACGGCCTGCCGAATAAATTGATTGCCGACCGGCTGGACATCAGTGTCAGAACGGTCGAGGTGCACCGGGCGCGCGTGTTTGACAAAATGGACGTTAAATCAGCGGTTGAATTGGCCAACCTGCTTCGCCTGGCCCCTTAATGCAACAGCCCCCGGACGACCCGCTTGCGTCAATTCTTTTCAGCCGGGGATGAGGCCGCCGTCGTGTCCTGGGTGGTGGGGGTCGGGCCTGGCGGCAATTCGCCATGCGTGCGCCCTGCAAACATGGTCCACCAGACAATCAACAACAACAACAACATGGCTCCCAGTGCTTCGAGGAAAAGCAAATTCATGAACCGACTCCTGTGTACCGTAGTAAATGCCCTGATTGTAGGGATGCTGGCCGCTTGTGGCAGCGCACCGCTGCAGCCGCCCGTCAGCAGCCCGCCGTCCGTGCCCGTGGCGCTGCCCCAGGGCGGCTGGCCGGACGACAGCGCGGCCTTGCCCGGCCCGATTGTGCGCAGCAAAAGCCGCTGGACGGCGGTGCGTTGGGCGGAATTGCCAGGCCTGGGTGAAGACCCCTTGCACGAGGCCTGGAATGCCTGGCTGAAAAGTTGCGAGCGGCCGGGCCCCGCGTTTGCGCCGCTGTGCAGCGAGGTGCGGCGCTTGAGCATCGGTGGCGAAGAAGCGCAGCGTGCCTGGCTGATGGCGCGGCTGCAGCCTTACCAGGTGGAGCCCTTGACGGGCGCGGCTGAAGGTTTGCTCACCGGCTATTTTGAGCCGGTGCTGCAGGCCTCGCGCACGCCCAGCGCTGACTTTTCCGTCCCCCTGTACCAGCCACCCATTGGACTGGCGCAACGCAAGCCCTGGTACACACGGCAGGAGATCGACACCCAGGCGTCGGCGCAGGCAGCGCTCAAAGGCCGGGAAATCGCATTTCTGGCGGACCCCGTCGACGCGCTGATTTTGCAGATTCAGGGCTCGGGGCGGGTGCGGATTCTTCAGCCTGACGGCACGCAGCGCCTGGTCCGGCTGGCGTATGCCGGCTCCAATGAGCAGCCGTATAAAAGCGTCGGCCGCTGGCTGCTGGACCAGGGTGCGGTGCGCGATGCCTCGTGGCCCGCCATCAAGGCCTGGGTGGCGCAGAATCCGGGCCGCCTCAATGAGTTGTTGTGGAGCAATCCGCGCACGGTGTTTTTCCGGGAAGAGGCTTTGTCGGAGCTGGACGCCGCCTGGGGGCCCAAAGGCGCGCAGGGCGTGTCGCTGACGCCGGGGCGTTCGATTGCGGTCGACCCCGGCAGCATTCCCTATGGCACACCGGTCTGGCTGGTCTCCAGCGGCCCGACCGCCCGCCTGCAAAAACTGGTGCTGGCGCAGGACACCGGCAGCGCCATCGTCGGCGCCGTGCGGGCCGATTATTTTGCCGGCTGGGGTGCGGCCGCCGCTGACCTGGCGGGTCGTCTCAAGCAGCCGCTGCGCCTGTGGGTGCTGTGGCCCAAATAAGTCCGATCGCGTTACCATCGACGTCGCGGGCATTGCACTGCCACGCCTTCCGGCCCCAAGCTTGACTCACTATTTTTTCAACGAATGAACCCATGAATACAGCAATGCGCGATATCGACGAGCGGACCAACCTGGCCGGCAACAGCATGTTCGAGCTGCTGCTGTTTCGTCTGGGCGAAGCGCCCGGTACGGATCGGCGGGAGTTGTTTGGCATCAATGTTTTCAAGGTGCGCGAGATTTTGGTGATGCCCGAGGTCACCGTCATGGTCAACGCCCCGCCCAGCGTCATGGGGGTGGCCAATGTCCGGGGGCAAATGATTCCGGTGATCAACCTGCCGTTCATCGTGGGCTGCAATCCCACCAAGGGCCTGGGTATTTTGCTGGTCACCGAGTTTGCCCGCACGACCCAGGCCTTTGCGGTGGAAGAAGTCAACGAGATCGTGCGTCTGGAATGGAAGCAGGTGCTCTCGGCCGAGGGCACCGGCGGTGGCCTGGTCACCAGCATTGCCCGTCTCGATGGCAACGCCGAAAACACCCGACTGGCGCAGGTGCTGGACGTCGAGCAAATTCTGCGCGACGTGTTTCCGAAGGAGCATCAGGCGCTCCAGGACGATGCCGTGATGCCGCAATTGCAGTTGCCGCCCGGCACCGTCATCCTCGCGGCGGACGATTCGGCGGTGGCCCGGATGATGATCGAGCAGGGCCTCAAGGCCATGGGCGTGCCCTACATCATGACCAAAACCGGCAAGGAAGCCTGGGAGCGCCTGCAGGCGCTCTCGGTCCAGGCCGTGGCCGAAGGGAAGACGGTTAAGGACAAAGTGGCCCTGGTGTTGACCGACCTGGAAATGCCCGAGATGGATGGTTTTACCCTGACGCGCCACATCAAGCAGGACGCACGTTTCAATTCGATTCCGGTCGTCATCCATTCGTCACTGACCGGCACCACCAACGAAGGACACGTGAAAAGTGTCGGCGCCGACGCCTATATCGCCAAGTTTGTCGCTGAGGAGCTGGCCACCACGATTCGTCAGGTGCTGGCGCGTTAGCGCGCGTGATTGAGATGGCCCAAGGGCAGGGCGCTGCTGGCCTTGACCTCGCCCAGTGAGAAGCTGGTGTGCAAGTCTTTCACGTTGGGCAGGTTGATCAGCACATCGCGGGCGAACTGGCTGAAGCTGTTGAGGTCGCGGCTGACCACCTGCAGCTCGAAGGTGCCGGTGCCGCTGATGTAGTGACAACTGACCACTTCGGGAATGGCGCGGATCGCCTCTTCAAGGGTCCGCAGCACGTCACCGGCGTTGCGATCGGCATCCAGTCGGACGAAGGCCAATACGCCGAGGCCGATTTTTTGGCGATCGATCTCGGCCCGGTAACCCTTGATGAAGCCGGACTCCTCCAAGGCTCTGACGCGCCTCCAGCACGGCGCCGCGCTCAGACCCACACGAACGCAGAGTTCGGCGTTGCTGAGGCGCCCGTCAGTCTGCAGCTCGGCCAGAATGGCGATGTCAAATTTGTCGAGGGTTTCCATTTATTGGGTTATTTAAGCAAGATTCTTTCGAATACTAGCGTAAGCGAGGTAAAGAAAGCAAAGACATATCGGAGCGGCCCGCATACACTTTACTTCCGGTTAGGGGCTGCGCGCCCATTCGCCGGGCAATTCTTGATTCGGTCGCCCGCAAGGCGTCAACCTGAGCACCCCGCCAGCATCCTGGAGACTTACAAATAATGAATGCACCGTTGCCTGAACACATCCGCAAAGCACTGGAAACGGTGACGCTGGATGACAAATATTCGCTCGACTACGGTCGCGCGTTCATGAGCGGCGTGCAGGCGCTGGTCAAGCTGCCCATGCTGCAGCGCCTGCGCGACCAGCAGCTGGGCAAAAACACGGCCGGTTTCATCAGCGGCTACCGCGGCTCGCCGCTGGGCGGCTATGACCAGGCGCTGGTCAAGGCCGAGAAATACCTCAAGGCGCAAAACATCATTTTTCAGCCGGGCGTCAACGAAGAGCTGGCTGCCACCGCCTTGTGGGGCACCCAGCAACTGGGCTTTGCACCGCCCGGCAGCAACAAGTTTGATGGCGTGTTCGGCATCTGGTACGGCAAGGGCCCGGGCGTGGACCGCTGCAGCGACGTGTTCAAGCACGCCAACATGGCCGGCACCACGCCCTGGGGCGGCGTGATCGCGGTGGCGGGAGACGACCACATTTCCAAAAGCTCGACGTCGGCGCACCAAAGCGACCATATTTTCAAGGCTTGCGGCACGCCGGTGTTTTTCCCGTCCACCGTGCAGGAGATTCTCGATCTGGGCATTCATGCCTTTGCCCTGAGTCGTTTCTCGGGCGTCTGGGCCGGCATGAAGACGATTCAGGAAATCGTGGAGTCCAGCGCCACCGCCATGATTGATCCGGATCGGGTACAGATCAGAATACCGACCGACTTTGAAATGCCGCCCGGCGGCCTGCATATTCGTTGGCCCGATCAGGCGCTGGAGCAGGAAGCGCGGCTATTCCATTACAAGTGGTACGCCGCGTTGGCCTATATCCGTGCCAACCGCCTGAACTACAACGTCATTGAAGGCAAGAACGACCGCCTCGGGCTGATCGCCAGTGGCAAGGCGTTCAGTGACACGCGTCAGGCGCTGATTGACCTGGGGCTGGACGATGCGACCTGCCGGCAGGTGGGCATTCGCCTGCACAAGGTCGGCGTGGTGTGGCCGCTCGAAGCGCAGCTCACCCGCGAATTCGCCACCGGCCTGCAGGAAATCCTGGTGATCGAGGAAAAGCGCCAGGTCATCGAATACCAGCTGAAGGAAGAGCTTTATAACTGGCGCGCCGACGTGCGGCCCAACGTGCTGGGCAAGTTCAACGAGGGTGAAGGTGAATTCAGTGGCGGCGAATGGTCGAATTCCAATCCGACGGCCAACACGCTCCTTAGGGCCAACGCCGACCTGTCGCCCGCCATCATCGCCCGCGCCATTGCGCAGCGCTTGAAAAAAATCGGCGTGGATGCGCATATTGGCGCCCGCATTGACGCCCAGCTGGCGATTCTCGACGCCAAAGAGCGTGCCATGCAGGTGGTCGAGGTCAAGGCCGAGCGGCAGCCCTGGTTCTGTTCCGGTTGCCCGCACAATACTTCTACCCGCGTGCCCGAAGGTTCGCGTGCCATGGCCGGCATTGGCTGCCACTTCATGAGCGTCTGGATGGATCGCGCCACGGTGGGCTTTACCCAGATGGGCGGCGAGGGCGTGCCCTGGGTCGGTCAGCAGCCCTTCAGCCACGACCAGCATATGTTTGCCAATCTGGGTGACGGCACCTACTTCCACAGCGGTCTGCTGGCCGTGCGCCAGAGCATTGCGGCCGGTGTCAACATCACCTACAAGATTCTTTACAACGACGCGGTGGCCATGACCGGGGGCCAGCAGATTGGTGAACGGCCTGAAGGGCACTCGGTGGCGCAGATTGCGCAGAGCATGCGGGCCGAAGGCGCTATCAAAATAGTCGTGGTGACGGATGAACCCGAAAAGTACGATGGCATCAAACTGGTGGAGGGCGTTGAGGTGCATCACCGCGACGAACTGGACCGCATCCAGCGCGAGTTCCGCGTCATCTTGGGCACCACGGTCATTATTTATGACCAGACTTGTGCGACTGAGAAGCGCCGCCGCCGCAAGCGCGGCACCCTGGTGGATCCGGCCAAACGCGTGGTCATCAACGAACTGGTGTGCGAAGGCTGTGGCGACTGCAGTGTGCAGTCCAACTGCCTGAGCGTGGAGCCGCTCGAGACCGAGTTCGGTCGCAAGCGCCAGATCAACCAGAGCACCTGCAACAAGGACTATTCCTGCACCAAGGGTTTTTGCCCGAGTTTCGTCACGGTCGAGGGCGGACAGCTCAAGAAGAAGGCCAAGGGCAAGGGGCCATCACCATTTGAGCTGGGCGTGCTGCCGGAGCCCGTCATTCCTTCAATTCAGGGTTCGGACAGCAAGGTTTGGGGGATTGTGGTGGCGGGTGTGGGTGGCACCGGCGTCATCACCATCGGCCAGTTGCTGGGCGTGGCCGCGCATCTGGAGGGCCGGGGCATCGTGACGCAGGATGCCGGCGGCCTGGCCCAGAAGGGCGGTGCCACCTGGAGCCATGTGCTGATTGGCGCGAATCAGGGCGATATTCGCACCACCCGCGTCAGCATGGCGGCGGCCGATCTCATCATCGGTTGCGACCCGATCGTGGCGGCGAGCAAGGAAACCGTGCTGCGCATGCGTCAGGGGCGCACCCATGTGGCGCTCAACTCACATGCCGCGCCGACGGCGGCCTTTGTCACCAATAGCAACTGGGTCAACCCTGCAGACGCCTGCGTCAGTGAGGTGGTCAAGGCGGTGGGGCTGGCTGCGGTGGGTACTTTCAACGCGGATGCCGCAGCCACGCAACTGATGGGAGACAGCATTTACACCAATCCGATGATGCTGGGCTACGCCTGGCAAAAAGGCTGGATTCCGCTGGACAAAGCGTCGCTGTTGCGGGCTATCGAGCTCAACGCGGTGGCCGTGGCGCAAAACAAGACCGCGTTTGAATGGGGTCGCCGGGCGGCGCACGACCGCGAAGCGGTTGAAAAACTGGTCAATCCGGGGCAGGTGGTGGCGTTCGCCAAACGCAGCTCGCTCGATGAGCTGATCGCCAAGCGGGTGGCGTTTCTCATCGCTTACCAGAATGCTGCCTACGCCGAAAGTTACAAAGCCTTTGTGCAGAAGGTGAGAGGCGTGGACGAGTCCGCTGGCGAGAAGAGCCTGGCGCTGACCGAGGCCGTGGCCCGCTATCTGTTCAAGCTGATGGCTTACAAGGATGAGTACGAGGTCGCCCGCCTGCACACCGACAGCGCATTCCACGCCAAGATCAACACCTTGTTTGAAGGTGACTTCAAGCTCCACTACCACCTGGCGCCGCCCCTGTGGGCCAAGAAGAACGAGCGCGGCGAGTTGCAGAAGCAAAAATTTGGTCCCGCCATGTTGACGGCCTTCAAAGTGCTGGCCCGGCTCAAGGGCCTGCGTGGTACGGCGCTGGATATTTTCGGCCGGTCCGAGGAGCGCCGGCAGGAGCGTGCGCTGATCATCGAGTACCGCGCCAGCGTGGAAGAGATACTGCGTGCGCTGGAGGGCGAGCGCCCTGCAGCACGCGACCAGGATCGCTACCTACTGGCCTTGGGCATTGCCCGTATCCCCGAGCAAATCAAGGGTTTTGGGCATGTGAAAACGCGCAACCTCAAGGCCGCACGTCAGAATTGGGAGGCCCAACTGGCCCAGTTTCGCAGTCCGCAGGCGGTGCAAAAATCGGCTTGAGCCTTGGGGGTTGACGTGTTGGGCCGGGGTCGTGTGCGCGCATACAATGAAGAGTTGCCTGTTTTCTGCACAGCCATGTGCAGAAAACAGCACTGCGCCCGGTTTTTCTGATCAATCTTTCTGGAGTTTCCCGTGTTTATTTCTTCTGCCTTTGCTCAAACCGCCCCCGCTGCTGCCGCTGGCGGCGATATGCAGTCATCGATCATGAGCATGTTGCCTCTGGTGCTGATGTTTGTGGTGCTTTATTTTGTGATGATCCGTCCCCAGATGAAAAAAACCAAGGAACATCGCGCCATGATTGATGCGCTGGCCAAGGGCGACGAAGTGGCCACAGCCGGCGGCATGCTGGGCAAGGTGACCAAACTGGGTGACAGCTATGTGACGCTGGAAGTGGCCACCGGTGTGGAACTCCAAGTCCAGCGCAGTGCCGTGGTGCAGGTCTTGCCCAAAGGCAGCATCAAGTAACTCAAAAATTAACAGATAAAAATTAAGCGCGATTATGAATCGTTACCCGATATGGAAGTACGCGATCATCGTGATCGCGCTGGTGGTGGGGGTCTTGTACACCCTGCCCAATTTTTTCGGCGAAGCACCCGCTGTGCAGGTGTCTTCGGTCAAAGTGGCCGTCAAGGTGGACAGTGGCACGAAGACGCGTGTCGAAGAAGCCCTTAAGGCGGTGGGCATCGCCGCTGATTTGGTGACGCTGGATGGCACGTCAATCAAGGCGCGGTTTGGAGACAACGAGACGCAGCTCAAAGCCAAGGATGCAATTCAAAAGGCACTGATTCCTGATCCCGCTAATCCGGCTTATGTGGTGGCGCTCAATTTGCTGCCCCGTTCACCGGTCTGGCTCGCCGCGGTGCGCGCTTTTCCCATGTTTTTGGGTCTGGACTTGCGCGGCGGCGTGCACTTCATGCTGCAAGTAGACATGCAGGCCGCGCTGACCAAGAAGGCCGAGTCATTGACCGGTGACATACGCACCAGCCTGCGCGAGAAAAATGTGCGGCATAGCGGCATCAACCGCAACGCCCAAACGATCGAGATAGGCTTTCGCGATGTCGCCACGTTGGACGCCGCCAAAGCGGTCATTCAGGATCAATTCACCGACCTGCAAACCGTGGATGCACAGGACGGCACCGATTACAAGCTGACCGCCTCCATCAAGCCCGAGGCCGCACGTCGCGTGCAGAACCAGGCCCTCAAGCAAAACATTACCACCTTGCATAACCGCATTAACGAGCTGGGTGTGAACGAACCGGTCATTCAACAGCAGGGGCTGGACCGCATTGTGGTGGAACTGCCGGGGGTGCAGGACACGGCCAAGGCCAAGGACATTCTCGGTCGCACCGCCACCCTGGAAGTGCGCATGGTGGATGAAAGCGGCGAAGCCCGCGCGGCAGAGAGTGGCACCGCCGCCGTGCCCTTTGGTGCCGAGCGCTTCCTGGAGCGCAGTGGCCAGCCCGTCATCGTGAAAAAGCAGGTCATTCTGACCGGCGAAAACCTGACCGATGCTCAGCCCGGTTTTGACAGCCAGACCCAGGAAGCCGTGGTCAACCTGACACTGGACGCCAAGGGTGCCCGTATTTTCAGGGACGTGACGCGCGAAAGCATTGGCAAGCGCATGGCCATCGTGTTGTTTGAAAAGGGCAAGGGCGAAGTGGTGACGGCTCCCGTGATTCGCTCCGAGATCAGCGGCGGGCGGGTGCAAATCTCAGGCCGAATGACCTCGGTCGAAGCCAATGACACGGCCTTGCTGCTGCGTGCCGGCTCGCTGGCCGCACCCATGGAAATCATCGAGGAAACAACCATTGGCCCAAGCCTGGGTGCCGAAAACATTGCCAAGGGCTTTCACAGTGTCGCCTGGGGCTTCTGCGCGGTGGCGATTTTCATGTGCCTGTATTACGTGCTGTTTGGCATATTCTCCAGCGTCTCGCTGGCGGTCAATTTGCTGCTGCTGGTGGCGGTGTTGTCCATGCTGCAGGCGACCTTGACCCTGCCGGGCATGGCGGCCATGGCACTGGTGCTGGGCATGGCGATTGACGCCAACGTGCTGATCAACGAGCGGGTGCGTGAAGAGTTGCGCAATGGCGCGTCGGCGCAGGCCGCCATCCACGCCGGCTATGACCGGGCGTGGGCCACCATTCTGGATTCCAACGTCACCACCCTGATTGCGGGGCTGGCCTTGCTGGCTTTTGGTTCCGGACCGGTGCGCGGCTTTGCGGTGGTGCATTGCCTGGGCATTTTGACCAGCATGTTCTCCGGCGTCTTCTTCTCAAGAGGCTTGGTCAACTTGTGGTACGGTCGTCAAAACAAGCTCAAAAGCGTGTCAATTGGTACGGTTTGGCGCCCTGAGTCCGGCACTCAGGTCAAGTCGAACTAAGGGAAGGGAATCATGGAATTTTTCAAAATTCGACGCGACATTCCGTTTATGCGGCATGCGATCGTCTTCAATCTGGTGTCGCTCGTCACTTTTCTGGCGGCGGTGTTCTTCCTGTTCAGCCGCGGCTTGCATCTGTCGGTGGAGTTCACCGGCGGCACCTTGATGGAGGTCAGCTACTCGCAGCCCGCTGACCTGAACGGCGTGCGCGGCACGATAGCGACGCTCGGTCTGAATGATGTGCAGGTGCAGAATTTTGGCACCGCGCGCGACGTGCTGATTCGCATGCCGGTGCAAAAAGGGGTGAGTTCGGCCCAGCAAAGCGAGCGCGTGATGGCCGCTCTCAAGACCGCTGATGCGTCCGCCACCATGCGCCGCACCGAGTTCGTCGGGCCGCAGGTGGGGGACGAGTTGGCCACCGATGGCCTCAAGGCACTGGCCTCCGTGGTGGTTGGCATCATGATTTACTTGGCGATCCGGTTTGAATGGAAATTCGCCGTGGCGGCCATCATTGCCAATTTGCACGACGTCGTCATCATCCTGGGGTTTTTCGCCTTTTTCCAGTGGGAGTTTTCGCTCCCCGTGCTGGCCGCCGTGCTGGCGGTATTGGGCTACTCGGTCAATGAGTCGGTCGTTATTTTTGACCGTATTCGCGAGAATTTCCGGCGTTACCGCAAGATGAATACCATGCAAATCATCGACAGCGCCATTACGTCGACCATCAGCCGCACCATCATCACGCACGGTTCGACCCAGCTGATGGTGCTGTCCATGCTGCTGTTCGGCGGCGCCACGCTGCACTACTTTGCGCTCGCTCTCACGATTGGCATTCTGTTTGGCATCTATTCCTCGGTTTTTGTGGCGGCCGCCATTGCCATGTGGCTTGGCATTCAGCGCGAAGATCTGATCAAGGGCGGGCCTAAAAAGGAGGAAGACCCGAATGACCCCAACGCCGGGGCCACAGTCTGACTAGAATCCGAGGCATGTCGACCCAAGCATCTTTTGCGCAACGCGTCCAGCTCGCCCAGGAGACGCGTAAACGTTTCGTGGCGGATGCCGGACGGGCCATGGTGGAGCTGGGTACCACCGTGCAGGAGCGCCTCACCGCCCTGATGAACGAAGCCGCGCCTTCGCGTGAAATGCAAAGCCGGCGCGATGCCTGGACTTTTTACCAGAGTCGGCGGGCCGCTTGGGTGGATGGCACCCTGAAGGAATGGCAGGCGGCGTTGAAGCCGCCCGTCGCGACGCCCAAGAAAACGCTGGAAGTCGCCTTTGAGCTGGTCGGAACCGACGTGGTGGAGAACAAGATACTGGCGTCCCGGCTGGTATTGAGCGTGGTGGACAAAGTCAGCTCCGAGCTCAATGATTTGCGGGTCCGGATCAAGTTTCTGGAAGGATCAGAGGATATGGAAGGCCACGACATTCTTCGGCCCGAAGTGTCGGTGCTTTTGATGGTGGAGCAGTGGGCCAACGCGGGCATGCCGCGCGACGCCTGGCCCATGGTGAACGATGTGGTTAACAAGCTGTTGACGGAGCGTTTCAAACAGGCCTACGCCACCTGCAATGAGTTTTTGATCAAGCAAGGGGTACTGCCTACCATTGAGTTGAAGGATCGCGTCAAGCGGGTCCCCTCGGCGGCGCCTCGAGGTGGCCGGTCCGACCCCCAGGCGCCCGGTCAAACGCCGGCCGAAAAGCAATCCGGGAGAGATTCGGGACCCGGCGGCTATTACGGCGACGCCGCAAGCCAGGAAGGATATGGGGGCGGCGGCAGCAGTGGCAGTGGCGATGGAGCGCAGGGCGCCGCCAGTCACCGTGGTCAGATGCCGGAGCGACCGGGTGGCGCCGTTCGGAGTCGTTTGGAGCGCGGGAACGACGCCGGATCAGCAGGGCGGCACAGTTCTGGCTTTGGCAATGCTTCCGATGAAACCCGCATGATGACCTCGAACACGCCGCTCGCGCGCGCGCGTAGCCGGGCACAGGGTGTCTTGGGCCAACTCAAGCGTTTGCTCATTGGTTCGGCCAACACCAATTTTGAAGCCACCGCGTATCAGCCGCCAACGCCCGCCTTGGCGGCGGCCATTGCTGTGCGGTCCAGACCGGGAGAAGAGTACTCCGGCGGTGGCACGGTCCTGGAAGATTACAGCCCGGCCGCAGTGGCCAGGGTGTCCGTCGAGTTGCGGCAGCGAACCGCAGAGCTCAAGAACAAGGCGGAGACCAAAAGCGAAAAGGCCATGATCGAGATCGTGGCGCTGATGTTCCAGGCCATTTTGCAGGAAGACCGGATTCCGCCAGGCATTCGGGTGTGGTTTGCACGCCTGCAAATGCCGGTGTTGCGCGTGGCGCTGGCAGAGCCGGATTTTTTTGGCACTTTGAATCACCCGGCGCGTCAGTTGATTGACCGCATGGGTTCCTGCGTGATGGGTTTTGATGCCAGTGGCATCCACGGCAGCGCGCTGGAGATAGAAATCAAGCGCGTGGTGCAAGTGATCGAGCAGTACCCCGAGACCGGCAAGCGGGTGTACCAACTGGTGTATGGCGAGTTCCAGACTTTTTTGGCGCAGTTTCTGACCGGCCGGGCATCGACCCAAAAAATGGTCGGTTTGGCCCAGCAGGTGGAGGAAAAGGAAACGCTGACGATCCAGTACACGATCGAGATGCGCAACATGCTCAAGGACATCCCGGTGCGGGAGGAGATTCGCGAATTTCTGTTCAAGGTCTGGGCCGAGGTGCTGGCCGTGGCGGCGGTGCGCAAGGGGCCGCAACACACGGAGACCCTGGGACTCAAAAAATCGGCGACCGATCTGGTCTGGGCGGCCAGCGCCAAGCCCAATCGCAGTGACCGGGCCCGCGTGATTCAGAATTTGCCTCAGCTGTTGCAGAAATTACGCGCTGGGATGTCCCTGCTTGGCGTGGCGCCGTCCGCGCAGGAGGCCCATATCAAAATCATCAGCGATACGCTGGCCGATGCTTTCCTGTCCAAAACCCAGGCCATTCCTATCGAGCAGATTCAGGCCATGGCCGAACGCCTGGCGAACCTTGAAGACTTCGTGAGCGATGAGGGCGTGGGGGATCTGCCACTGGATGCCGAGAGTATTGAACTGATGTTGGGGATTGACGCCTCGACGATTGATGTGGTGGCCGACGGCGGCTCCAAACCGACGGCCGCCATGCTGGCGTGGGCGCAGGAGTTGCAATTGGGCTCATGGTTTACGCTGGACCACAACGGACGACTGGCCCAGGTGCAATTCGTTTGGCGCAGTGACCGCAAGCATCTGAATTTATTTGCGTCGACCGATGGGCACAGCTACCTGATACAGGCCGGGCGTTTGGCGGCCTATTTGCAAGCCGGTCTGCTGTTGCCGCTGGAAGAGGAAACGCTCACCGTGCGCGCGACGCGCGATGCACTGGTCAAGCTCGAAGCCAATCCGGAGCGACTGCTGGGTTAGCGTGAAGCTTTTGCAAGACAGACCGAAGCGCAGCGCAGCTCTGTCCTCAACTATTTATCTCAGTGGGCCAGCCGGTTGGCGCTGTCATCACACAATTCGTCGAGCACCAGCGCGTCGGGTTCCTCACCCAGACTCCAGAACACCATCAGCACGATGATCTTGAGGTCATCCAGTGGGACCGGGTAGCCGGGGGCCGCCATCGCGCGGTCAATCACGATCTCGCGCATGTGCGCGGGCAACACGCCGGAGGTTTCGAGAAAACTGATAAAACCCAGACAGGGCGCGCCCAGATGGTCTTGCTCGGCCATCGAGTAGACGCGCATGCTGTGCGGCGATGGCGTCCATGGGTTGATGTCTGACAGCGGGGCGCTGCTGTTCTCGTCAGCCCCGAGCGCGGGCCGTTGCAGGCCGCGGGCCGCCAGATTCAGGTCGTCAAGCCAGGTCAGCGCGTCCTGAATTTCCTCGGCATCAAAGCCCACCGCATTCAATTTTCGCTCCAGATGGGCCAACTCAGGACAGGCGTCGCCGCGCCAGTAATTCTCGTAAACGAAGACCAGTACTTCAAACATGGCTCCAATATAGCGCGAATGCCGACTCAGAAAACATCGCGTTGGGCATCAAATTGGACTTGGGCGTCAATTCCGGCCCAATTTCGGCTTTAGACCAGGGGCAAGCGCTGAAACAGGCCGCCGGGCAAGCGTGCCACCTGTCCGTCAAGCTCCAGCGCCATCAGCTGCGCCTGCAAACTGGCGGTGTCCAGATCGCAGCGGGCGTGCAGCGCGTCCAGACCGACGGGATCGAATCCGAGGGCCTCCAGCAGCGCATGCTCTGTGTCAAAAAGGCTCTCAGCCCTCTGAGAATCATCGTCAACAGCTATTGAATCAATAGCAAATAGGGGCCCGCTATCGATTTTCATTTCTTCCAGCACATCCTCCGCGGACTCCACCAGTTTGGCCCCCTGCTTGATGAGCGCGTGACAGCCGCGCGCCTGGGTCGAGTGAATGGAGCCTGGAATGGCAAAAACGTCCTTGCCCTGTTCGGCGCTCAGTCGCGCGGTGATGAGCGACCCTGATTTCAAGGCTGCTTCAACCACCAACGTGCCTTGGGCCAGCCCCGCAATGATGCGGTTGCGTTTGGGGAAATTGGCGGCCAGGGGCGGCGTGCCAAGCGGGTACTCGCTGATGAGCAGTCCGTTTTGGGCGATGCGATGCGCCAACTCCAGGTGATTTTTGGGGTAGACACGGTCCAGCCCGGTACCCACCACGGCCACGGTGGCGAGCCGCTTCGATCCCGCCTCCAGGCTCTCCAGTGCCCCCTCGTGCGCCGCACCGTCCACGCCCAAGGCGAGGCCGGACACCACGGTCAGGCCGGCTTGCCCCAATGCTTTGGAAAACTGCCGAGCGTTCGCCGCCCCTTGCGGCGTGGGGTTGCGGCTGCCCACCACGGCGACACTGTGCAGTAGGCTGTTTGCTATGAAATTGGTAGCTGTCTGCGCTTTATCCACGGGGGCTAGTTCGGCATTTGATATATACCTTCCGGCGCCCAGCAGGTACAGCATCAGTGGCGGGTCTTCGATGCACAGCAGCGAGGCCGGGTAGTCGGCGTCACCCAAAACCATGATGTGGCGTAGCGCGTTGCCCGCGCCGGATTCTTGTAGCCAAGTCCAGGTCAATTCAAGCAGTGCGGCCAGTTCAAGTGGCTCGGCGCGCAGGGCGGTCGCCTGCGCTGGCGGCACCACTTGCTGCAGGGCTGCCATCGATTGCCGAAACACAGCGTCGGGCAAGCCGAACGCCGCCAGCAATTTGCGGGCGGTCGCGTTGCCCACACCCGGCGTGAGCGTCAGCCTCAGCCAGCCGCCAAGTTCATCGCGCTCCATCAGCCGCTTTTAGCGCGGGTTGACCAGCCGGTCACCCACTTTGGCGCCGTCCGTGATTTCCAGAACCAGCGCGTAGGAAAGTCTGTCAAAAGTCCGGAACACCATGACCAAACCATTGCGCTCATCCGGCAATTTCAACTCCGTCCGGGCCGCGTCCGTCTTGTCGACCAGTCGCGCGCCGGCTGTCATGAGGGCCAGGACGTGACCGCTCTCCATGCCGTCCCGGCTGCCGCGATTGATCACCACCACCTGATTTTGCGCCGCATTGGCGACGGCGCTGCCATACACCGAGACGATGCGTGCGTCCACTTGGCTCGCTGGCGCGTGGGGTACGTAACTCAGAAATTGTTGCGGTGGCTCGGGTAGCAGGCGGTCGCCGACGCGCATCTCTTCCTTGGCCGCCACAATGTCAATGGTGGCCGGAACAATGTCAGTGTGCGGCTTCCCGTCTTTGTCGGTGGACGCCTGGCTTGATTCGCCGCGAGCCAGCCAAGCCTTGCCCACATATTGCGCTTCATAGCCCAGAACTTCACCCGTGATGGGGTCCTTCAGGGGCGTCGCGTTGCGAAATACCCGGTACGCTTTCTGTTTTTTTGTGGGCTCATCCACCAGCACCGTGTCGCCCTGGCCGCGTGCGTAGGCGCGGTCGCCGCGGGTCAGCAAGACCCGGCCCTCGCGCGTTGCCACAATGCGTGGCGCGGAATTGAGGCCGTTCTCGTCCACGATCACCGGCTCCGCCAGAAAGGGCTCAATCAAGTGGCTCTTGAGCGTGGGCAGGGCGTCGGCGGCCAGGCTTTCGTAGCGGGTGCGTGGCGACAAGCGAACGGTGTCCAGCGGCGCCGCATCGCTGGCCGACGGCAGGGTGCGCAAGGTGGCCCGCCCATTCTTCTTCTCCAGGGACAGGTTTTGTCCTGGATAGATCAGGTGAGGATTCTTGATTTCATTGAGGTTCATGCCCCACAACTCGGGCCAGCGCCACGCACTCTTCAAGAAGATGCCCGATATCGCCCACAGCGTGTCACCCCGTTTGATGGTGTAGTGGTCCGGCGCATTGGCTGCCAATTCGCTCAAGGGCACACCGGTCTGAGCGACTTGGGCCGCCGTCGCCTTCTGGTCCGCTGTAACGGTTAAATTTTGCGCCCCTGCTGGAAGGGCCAGCAAGGTGCCGGTCAGCAGCGTCATCGCGGCCAGTGCGATGTTGGATTTCGTCATCATGTTTTTTGTCATATTGAGCTGCACTGCAAAAGCCTTATGGTCGGTTCGTGAGGACGAGTGGCCGCGCTGCCAACCCGGAGAAAATCTTGATAAATCACGCGCGATTTTGCGCTCAAGCCCTTGATTGGGCAACGTTTTCTGCCGCAAGCGTGTGCTGGATCGGCCAAAAGTAGCGAAAATAACGACATTATGAAACCTGGCGGGACAGACCGCGGCGGCGCGTGGTGAGCAAGCTCTGTCTCCAACTATCTTGAAATTTTGCGGGACAGACCGCAGTTGCACTGCAACACGCGCTGTCCCCAACTGATTAAAAACATGGCTTTACTCCCTCTTCTTTACTTTCCTGATCCCAAGCTGCACACGGTGGCCAAACCGGTGGCGGCGGTGGACAGCCGCATCCGCACGCTCATTGCGAACATGCTGCAGACCATGTACGACGCCAAAGGCATCGGTTTGGCGGCGACGCAGGTGAATGTGCATGAACGCCTGATCGTGATTGACGTGTCCGAAGAGCGTGATCAGCCGCTGGTGCTCATCAACCCGCAAACCATCTGGACCAGCACCGAGACCCACCTCAACGAGGAGGGCTGTCTGTCCGTGCCCGGTGTGTATGACGGTGTGGAGCGCTTTGACGCCGTCACGGTGAGCGCGCTGGACGGCGATGGCGAATCCCGCGTGGTTGAAGCCGAAGACCTTTTGGCGGTGTGCATCCAGCATGAAATGGACCACCTGATGGGCAAAGTGTTCGTTGAATACCTGTCACCGCTCAAGCGCAATCGCATCAAGAAAAAAATGCTTAAAAGCCAGCGCGAGGAAGAGCGGTGAGGCTTGTCTTCGCCGGCACGCCCGAGTTTGCCCGTGTCGCTCTGGCGCAGCTTGACGCCGCGGGTCATGACATTGCGCTGGTGCTGACCCAGCCGGACCGACCGGCCGGGCGCGGCATGAAGCTGCAGGCCTCGGCCGTCAAACAATACGCCTTGGACAAAGGCCTGGCGCTCGCCCAGCCGCGCAGCCTGCGGCTGGATGGCAAATACCCGGAAGATGCGGCAGCGGCGCGTGTGGCACTGGAGGCCGCGCAGGCCGATGCCATGGTGGTCGCCGCCTACGGCCTGATCCTGCCGCAGTGGGTGCTCGATATGATGAGCGCAGCACACGAAGTGGCAAGCGTGGGGGCTCACAAGTTCGGTTGCTTCAACATTCACGCCTCGCTGTTGCCCCGTTGGCGCGGCGCGGCGCCGATTCACCGGGCGATTGAAGCGGGTGACACCGAGACCGGCGTCACCATCATGCAAATGGACGCGGGGCTGGATACGGGCAACATGTTGCTGGTGGGCAAGCTGCCGATTGCGGCGAGCGACACGACGGCCACCTTGCACGACCCACTGGCGGCGCTGGGCGGGCAGCTGATGGTTCAGACGCTGCAACAGGCGGCCAGCGGCGCCTTGCAGCCGGTACCGCAACCCAGCGAAGGCGTGACCTACGCGCACAAAATTGAAAAGCACGAAGCCATGATTGACTGGGCGCAGCCAGCAGCGCTGATTGCACAGCGGGTTCGCGCCTTTAATCCGTTCCCCGGTGCCGGCTCCCCACTGAATGGTGAAATGCTCAAAATCTGGACGGCGAAGGTCGGGCCGGGAACCCCGCCTGTCCCTGCCGCCTATGGATCAATTTTGGCTGTAGCCCCCGAGGGCATTGCGGTAGCTGCTATGAATTCAATAGTAATCATCACCGAGCTGCAGCGCCCGGGGGGCAAGCGTTTGAGCGTGGCTGATTTCCTGCGCGGTTTCGATCTGCGGCCCGGCATGGGCTTTGACAGACCCGCCCGCTAGCCTTTATTCAGCGCAACAAACGGCGGCACCCCGCATTTCGTCAGGGCGCACTCGACGCGCTGGCGGAGGCCCCCCGACAGGGGCCGTGCGCTCCTACAATCCGCACAGTCATTCTTCTACTGTCAGGGATTTTTCATGAACGTCATCCGCTTCTCCGACCTGTGTGCCCAAGGCCAGGTCACTGGCAAACGTGTTTTTATCCGGGCCGACCTCAACGTGCCGCAAGACGATGCGGGCGTCATTACCGAAGACACCCGGATTCGTGCCTCCATTCCCTGCATCCAGCTGGCGCTGGACGCCGGTGCCGCCGTGATGGTGACCTCACATCTGGGCCGCCCGACCGAGGGCGAGTTCAAGCCGGCCGATTCCCTGGCGCCTGTCGCCAAGCGCCTGGCCGAGCTGATGGGCCGTGAGGTGCCCTTGCTGTCCAACTGGGTGGACGGTGTCAGCGTGCAGCCGGGCCAGTTGGTGCTGCTGGAAAATTGCCGCCTCAACAAAGGCGAGAAGAAAAACAACGAAGTACTGGCGAAAAAGATGGCCGCCCTGTGCGACATCTTTGTGCACGACGCCTTTGGCACGGCGCACCGGGCTGAGGCCTCGACTTACGGCATCGCGCAGTTTGCCAAAGTGGCGTGTGCCGGTCCGCTGTTGGCGGCCGAGATGGACGCCATCACCCTGGCGCTGGCGAATCCGAAACGCCCGCTGGTGGCGATCGTGGCGGGCTCCAAAGTCTCTACCAAGCTGACCATTCTCAAAAGCCTGGCCGACAAGGTCGACCAGCTCATCGTCGGTGGCGGCATCGCCAACACCTTCATGCTGGCGGCCGGGCTGAAGATCGGCAAGAGTCTGGCCGAACACGATTTGCTCGCTGACGCCAAAGCAGTGATGGATGCCATGAAAGCGCGCGGCGCGGCGGTGCCCATCCCGACCGACGTCGTCACCGCCAAGACCTTCTCGGCCGATGCCGTGGCCACCGTCAAGGCCGCCACCGAGGTGGCGGACGACGACCTGATTCTGGACATCGGCCCGCAGACGGCGGCGGCGCTGGCGGCGCAGCTCAAGTTGGCCGGCACCATTGTCTGGAACGGCCCGGTCGGTGTGTTCGAGTTCCCCGCGTTCGAAAACGGCACCAAGGTGATTGCGCACGCGATTGCCGAGTCCAGCGCGTTTTCCATTGCCGGCGGGGGCGATACGCTGGCGGCGATTGCCAAGTACGGCATCGAAAAACAGGTGGGCTATATCTCGACCGGCGGCGGCGCGTTTCTCGAAGTGCTGGAGGGCAAGACCTTGCCGGCGTTCGAGATATTGACCCGCCGTGCCGCAGAGAGCGCAGCGCAGCTTGATGCTGGCATGTAACCACTTCCGTGTGAGAATCAAAGGCTAATTACAAGGAGACCGTCCCATGACCCGTCGCGCCACCAAAATCGTTGCAACACTTGGCCCCGCCTCCAGCGACCCGGCGTTGCTGGAGCAGATGATTCGCGCGGGTGTCAACGTGGTGCGCCTGAACTTCAGCCACGGCAAGGCGCAGGACCACATTGACCGTGCGCACATGGTGCGTGAAGTGGCCCAGCGCGTGGGCCGCGAGATCGCCATCATGGCGGACCTGCAGGGTCCGAAAATCCGGGTCGGCAAATTTGCCGACGGCAAAGTCATGCTGGAGCCCGGCCAGAAATTTGTGCTGGATGCGGCGCGTACCGAGCTGGGCGACATCGATGCCGTAGGCTTGGACTACAAGGCGCTGCCGCGCGAGGTCAAGGCCGGCGATGTGCTCTTGCTCAACGATGGCCTGATCGTGATCACAGTCGATGCCGTCAAAGGCGAGGCGGTTTACACCACGGTCAAGCTCGGCGGCGAGTTGTCCAACAACAAGGGCATCAACAAGCAGGGCGGCGGGCTGACCGCGCCGGCGCTGACGGCCAAGGACATGGACGATATCCGCACCGCCATGAGTTTCCAGGCCGACTACGTGGCGGTCAGCTTCCCGAAGAACGCGACCGACATGGAAATGGCGCGCCAGTTGTGCAACGTGGCGGCGGCCGAGTACGGCCACAAGCCGGGGTTGATTGCCAAGATCGAGCGGGCCGAAGCGATTCCCCGTCTGGAAGAAATTTTGCGCGCCAGCGACGGCATCATGGTGGCGCGTGGCGATCTGGCCGTGGAGGTGGGCAACGCGGCGGTGCCGGCCCTGCAAAAACGCATGATCAAGCTCGCGCGTGAGAACGACAAGTTTGTGATCACGGCGACGCAGATGATGGAGTCCATGATCAGCAACCCGGTGCCGACCCGCGCCGAGGTCAGCGACGTGGCCAATGCGGTGCTGGACGGCACCGACGCCGTGATGCTGTCGGCCGAGACCGCGTCGGGCAAATACCCGCTGGAAACAGTTCAAGAGATGGCCAATATCTGCCATGTGGCCGAAGGCTACGAAGACTTCAAGCTGGAAGCCGATTTCACCGGCAAGACCTTCAAGCGCATCGACCAGTCGATTGCCATGGGCGCGCTGTTCACCGCCCATCACCTGGGTGCCAAGGCGATCGTGGCCATGACCGACAGCGGCTCCACGGCGCTGTGGATGAGCCGGCACCTGATCCAGGTGCCGATCTACGCGATCACCTCCAAGGTCGCGACGCAGCGAAAAATGGCGCTGTACCGCAATGTGCGCCCGCTGTTCATCGACACCAGCGCCGACCGCGACACGGCGTTGAAAGAGGCCGAAAACCATCTGAAAACCCGGGGCATTGTGCAGAGCGGCGATGTTTACGCCATCACCTGCGGCGAGCCGATGGGCGCGCCCGGCGGCACCAATATGCTCAAAATCTGTCAGGTGTCGTAAAAACTGTTTGTTGCCCCGAGCGTAAAATCGGCCCACTGGTACAAGTTACCAAGCGGTTACCAACTTACCTGGGGATATCAAAATGGCACTCGTCTCAATGCGCGAACTGCTGGACCACGCAGCGCTTAATGGCTACGGCATTCCAGCTTTCAATGTCAACAATCTGGAGCAGGTTCAGGCCGTGATGGCCGCCGCCGACGAGGTCGGCGCACCGGTCATCCTGCAGGCCAGTGCCGGCGCCCGCAAGTATGCCGGCGAAGCTTTCATCAAGCACTTGATTCAGGCCGCCATCGAGGCCTATCCGCATATTCCGCTGGTGATGCACCAGGACCACGGGCAAAGCCCGGACGTCTGCCAGGGCGCCATCAACCTGGGCTTCAGCTCGGTGATGATGGATGGCTCCTTGATGGCCGACGGCAAAACCATTGCCAGCTACGACTACAACGTCGAAGTCACCCGCAAGGTGGTGGACATGGCGCATGCCACTGGCGTGACGGTGGAAGGCGAACTGGGCTGCCTGGGTTCGCTGGAGACCATGAAAGGCGACAAGGAAGACGGTCATGGCACCGAAGCCACCATGACGCGCGAGCAGATGCTGACCGACCCCGAGCAGGCGGCCGACTTTGTCAAGCGCACTCAGCTCGATGCACTGGCCATTGCCATCGGCACCAGCCACGGCGCCTACAAATTCACGCGCAAGCCCACTGGCGACATCCTAGCCATTGATCGCGTGATGGAGATCAACAAGCGCATTCCCAACACCCATTTGGTGATGCACGGCTCCAGCAGCGTGCCGCAAGACCTGCTGGCCATCATTCGTGAATTCGGCGGCGACATGAAGGAAACCTACGGCGTGCCGGTGGAAGAAATTCAAAAGGCCATCAAGTTCGGCGTGCGCAAGATCAATATCGACACCGACATTCGCCTGGCGATGACCGCCGCCGTGCGCAAGTACATGGCGCAAAACCCCGACAAGTTCGACATGCGCGACTGGCTCAAGCCGGCCCGCGAAGCGGCCAAGCAGATTTGCAAGCAGCGCTACGTGCAGTTCGGCTGTGAAGGCCAGGCCAGCAAGATCAAGAGCCACAGCTTGTTCGTGGTGGCCGGACAATATGCGCGCGGTGAGCTGGCGCAAGTCGTGCAGTAAAACCGGTAATTGCGATAATCAGGGTCCGCTGCTGGTGATCGCACCACAGCGGACCCTTTGTTTTGCCCACTCCGCCTCCACGCCCTCTACGTTCTGACTGCCCCGCTATGACCGCTGCCCTGCACACCTCCATGCTCACCTCCTTGCCCTTGCTAGCCCGTGGCAAGGTGCGCGACAACTACGCCGTCGGCGACGACCGCATCCTGATGGTCGCCAGCGACCGCCTGAGTGCGTTTGACGTGATCATGGGCGAGCCGATTCCCGGCAAGGGCGCGTTGCTGACGCAAATGGCGCTGTTCTGGTTTGACAAGCTGGGCCCCAAGGGTTTGAACATCTGCCCGATCCACCTCACCGGTGACGCGCCCGAGAGCGTGGTGAGCGCCGCCGAGGTGCCGCAGGTGGTCGGGCGCTCGATGCTGGTCAAGCGCCTCAAACCCTTGCCGGTCGAAGCGGTGGTGCGCGGCTATCTGGCGGGCAGCGGCTGGAAGGAATACCAGGACAACCAGGCGGTGTGCGGCGTCAAGCTGCCCGCCGGGCTGAAGAACGCCTCCAAGCTGCCCGCGCCGATTTACACGCCGGCCGCCAAGGCGGCAGTGGGCGACCATGACGAGAACATCACGTTTGAGCAAACGGTGGAGATGATCGGCCTGGACCTGGCCACCCGCATCCGCGACATCAGCATCCGGCTCTACCAGGCCGCCGGCGAGATCGCGGCAACCAAGGGCATCATCATTGCCGATACCAAGTTTGAGTTTGGTTTGGACAGCGACGGCACGCTGACGCTGATGGACGAGGTGCTGACGCCTGATTCCTCACGTTTCTGGCCCGCCGAGAGCTACCAGGAAGGCATCAACCCGCCCAGTTTTGACAAGCAGTTCGTGCGTGACTGGCTGGAAGGCGCACAGGTCGACGGCAAACCCTGGAGCAAAACCCCACCCGCGCCGCGCGTGCCCAATGAAGTGATCGCCAAAACCGCCGCCAAATACCAGGAAGCCATGCAGCGACTCATGGGCGACGTTGCTCAATA
>NZ_DHXT01000074.1:7313-18419 GCF_002413825.1 Rhodoferax sp. UBA5149 | reverse complement strand
TGACGGTTACGGGTATCCCCGCAGGGGCTCGTGCGCCACGAACAGCCCGGGTCTGGGAGCCTCTTCAGTACGCAAATGGGAACCCACAAGCTCCGAGGCGATGTGCGCGCGGTACCGCCCTGGCGACAACTGGAACCAGCGCTTGCAGGCACGTGTGAAATTGCTCTGTTCGGAAAAGCCGAGCAGATAGGCCGCCTCGGCAAAGGAAATATGATGCTGTCCCAAATAGCGGTGGGCAAGTTCGCGTCGTGTGTGGTCCAGTAGCTGGTGAAAGGATGCGCCCTCTTTCTGAAGCTGCCTTTGCAGCGTGCGCTCGCTGACGCACAGCATGCCCGCGATATCGTCACGCCCCGGTTCACCATCGGGCAATTTACGCATGATCAGTTCGCGCACCTGGGCGCTGACCTGCGTGCTTTCCATCTGATCCACGCGTTGTCCGGCGAAACGGTCGAGCAGATCGGCCATCATCGAGTTGGAAGTAGGCAGCGGCAAAGCCAGATCGGCACGGGAAAACACGATGCAGTTGGTTGCCGCGCTGAACAGCAAGGGGCACCGAAAAACGTCACTGTAGGACTGCACGTTGGCAGGGGTGTGTTGTGTCAATTCAACCACCAGTGGCTGCAATTCCCGCGCGGTCATCCAGCGGCAAAATGTCAGCAGAATCAGCAAAGCAGATTCAAAGCGTTGTCTGGGGACCGGTCGCCCACCGCCGAATATTTCAAGGGTGACTCGGCAGCCTTCGCCCTGTTGACTCAGGGTCAGCGTGCTCGCGTCACAGATGATGCGCATAAACCGTACCAGTCGCTCCAGTCCGGCGGACAGGTTAGCGCTTGACATCATGGCGTAACCCACCACTTCGAAACTTGCCGGCCGGACGGTGTGGTGCGATGAAAGCCCTATCGCGGGGTTGCCAGAACGCGCCTCGGCCAATTCCCACAACAAACTGAGTTTTTCTGTCGGACAACCTGTGTTCGTACTGGCAAGGGCCTGTATGTCCAGGCCGATTTCCCGGCACAAGCTGTCCACATCCAGACCGCTGCACGCAAGTGCATCCACCAAGCCCCGAACCCACGTAGCCGAGATGCTTCGTTGGTGCATTCTTTTCCCTTACTGGACATAAGCGTTCGTGGGAACCTGTGGTTTACCCTGGCTGTCAAAGCCAACTGATTGGCCGCCAAAGCCAACAGGTATCGAACTTCGATTCATATCATACTGCCGTAAGCAGTATCGCAACATCCCATCAATCAAGGAGTGAGACATGACACGCAAGTTTGCAATCAAGCGATTGGCCCTGGTGGCCGCCCTGACCGTCAGCTCGGCGCTGGCGTTTGCCCAGGCCGACACGCCCATCAAGATTGGCATCACCACACCGATCCAGTTACAAACCGGACGTGACACGCGCGACGGCGCAAAGCTGGCCATCGACGAGATCAATGCCAAGGGCGGTGTACTCGGGCGCAAACTGAGCATGACGGTGGCAGACGAGACGGAAGATCCGGAGAAGGGCATCAGCGCGATCAAGAAGCTCACCGGCGACGAGAAGGTCGACGTGCTGATAGGCGGCTATACCTCCGGCGTCACGCTGGCAGAGCTGCCGCACATTACCGCGACGAAAACGATTTATCTCAACGTGGGCGCCGCATCGCCGGCAATCAATGCCAAGGTCAAACAGAACTACGAGAGCAACAAGTACATCTTCCGTGTCGGGCCCATTAACTCGCTGCATCTGGCGCGCAGCCTGGTGGGTTACATGACCGGCTTCCTCAAGGGCGAGCTTCAGATGCAGAAGATAGCCGTGGTTGGCGAAAGTGCGAAGTGGGTGCAGGACCTGCTGCCAGTGCTCAAGAAGGGGGCGACCGACGGCGGGCTGGAAGTGGTCATGGCGGAAACTTTTGACACCAGCACCACCAACTTCTCGCCGCTGCTGTCCAAGGTCAAGAACAGTGGGGCCCAGTACCTGTTGGTGATCCTGTCGCACGCATCGAGCGATGTGTTCGCCAAGCAATGGTATGACGCCCGCATTCCGGTGCCGTATGGCGGGATCGACGTCAAGAGCCAGGACGCCGACTTTTTCCAGCGCGTTGGCGGCAAGGCACTGTCCGAGGTGGCGGCCAACTTCATTGTGCGTGCACCGCTGTCCGCGCGCACCATCCCCTTCCTTGACGCCTTCAAACAGCGCCATGGCCGCGAGCCGGTCTACACCGGCACTGGCGCCTATGACGCGGTGTATGCCTATGCCGAAGCGGTCACGCGCGCCAAGTCGTTGGACACCAACGCCATCATCAAGGAGCTTGAAAAAACCGACATGCCTGCTACCGTCGGCCGCTTGCAGTTCGATGAAACGCACGACGTGAAAGCCGGCCCCGGCTTGGTCAACGCGCTGTTCGCGCAGTGGCAGGAAAACGGCAAGCGCGTCATCGTCTGGCCGAAGGACGCGCGCAACGGCCAGTACATCCAGCCTGCCTGGCTCAAGTAAGACCGACGGAGCATGATGGATATCCTGGTCCACGGGGCGGTCACCAGTGCCATCTACGCGATGCTGGCGGTGGGCTTCACCCTGGTGTTCGGAGTGGCCCGTATCCTCAACCTGGCGCACGGCGCGTTTTATGCGATGGGCGCCTACCTGGCTTACCTGTTCGCGGTGGTGCTCAAGCTGCCGCTGGCGGTCGCCGCGTTGCTGGCGATCGGCCTGACGGCACTGTTCGGCCTGCTGGTCGAGCGGGTGCTGATCCGGCCCCAGCGCAGTTCCGCGATGGCGGTCATGATGGTGACGCTGGCGCTGTCGCTGGTGGTCGAGCAGATCATCCTGGTCACCTTCGGTTCCGAAGTCATCAACGTTCCGGCATTTGTCGATGTCAAGTTCACCATCGGCGGCGCCGACATCGGCGGCCAGCAGTTGCTGGCACTGGTCGTGGCGGTGATCGCGCTGGCGGTGCTGTGGATGCTGGTCCAGCGCACGCGTGCCGGCGCCGCGATCCTCGCGATTTCACAGGATCCGACGGCGGCGCAGTACATGGGCATTCCGATTGACCGGGTTTACGGCTGGATTGTGGCGTTTTCCGCTGGACTGGCGGCGCTGGCGGGCGTGATGGCCGGGCCGTTTTTGTCCGCATCGCCGCACATGGCCCTGCCGGCGCTGACCAAGGCCTTTGCGATCGTCATCGTCGGTGGTCTGGGCTCGCTGCCGGGCAGCATCATGGCCGCCATCCTGCTGGGGTATGCCGAGACCGTGGTGGCTTACCTGGTGTCTTCGTCTTGGACGGAAGTGGTATCGCTGACGGCGGTGCTGCTGACCCTGTTGTTGCGCCCCGCCGGTTTATGCGGCAAGCAAGCTGCTTTTTGAGGGACGCATGAAATTCACACTGAAACAGGGCGTGCTGGCCGTCTTCTGCCTGCTGTTGCTGATCGCGGCGCCCTGGCTCGGCGGCAGCAGCTATCTGACCGGCGTGCTGACGGTCAGCCTGATTTACGCTGTCTGGGCGATGAGCTGGGATTTCTTTTCGGGTCTCACGGGACGCGAAAACTTCGGCTATCCGCTATTCATTGGCATTGGCGCTTATGTGAGCGGCTACCTCAATGTCAATCACGGCCTGTCGCCATGGCTGTGCATGTTGTTGGCGATGCTGTTTGCGGCACTGGTCGGCGTGCTGCTCGGCTTCCCGACACTGCGCCTGAAGGGGCCGTATTTTGCATTGGCGACACTGGCGGCGGGGGCGATCGCGCAGCGCTTGCTGTTGATTTTCTGGGAATATTCCGGCGGGGAAGAGGGCATCCAGGACGTCGCGCCGCTGGTCGCCAATCCGCTCGCGTTCTACTACTTCGTGCTGGCTGTGACCATCGTCAGCGGCGTGGTGTTGGTCGGGTTGGCGCGATCCCGCTGGGGCATCCTGCTGCGTGCCATACGCGGCGACGAGGCGAGCTGCCAGGCGGCTGGCATCAACATCACTTTTTACAAGATCGTGGCGCTGGTGATCAGTGCCGTGTTCGCCGGCATGGGCGGCGCGCTGTATGCCAGCTATCAGATGCAAGTGAGCCCGCAGATCGTGTCGGTGATGATGCTAATCGCGATCGTGACCATGGTGTACGTCGGCGGCATCGGCTCGGTGTACGGCGCGGCAGGTGGTGCCATCCTGTTGTCGCTGCTCGGCGAGTTGCTGCGCGGTGCTGGCGAGTATCGGTTGCTGGTGTACGCGCTGCTGCTGATCATGGTGATATTTTTCTTGCGCGACGGGGTGGTGGCGCCGCTGTGGAAGCGGCTCGGCACATCGGGCAAGGGAGGCCGGGCATGAGTGCCATTCTCGAAGTCACCAACCTCACCAAGAGTTTTGGCGGGCTGGCGGCCGTCAAGAACGTGTCGTTCTCGGTGCAGCGCGGCGAGATCGTCGGCATCCTCGGCCCCAATGGCGCCGGCAAGACGACACTGTTCAATCTGCTGACCGGGTTCATGATGGCTGATCAGGGCCGCGTGGTCTTCGACGGCCGGCCGCTGGTCAAGGCGGCGCCCTACCGCGTCGTCAATCTCGGCCTGGCGCGCACTTTCCAGTTGTGCCGGCCGTTCGTCGGCATGACGGCTCTCGAAAACGTGATGGTGGCCTGCTTCTCGCCGCGCGGTATGGCCAGCGGTCAGCCGCCCGAGGCCAGGTCGCGCAAGCTGCTGGACGATGTCGGGCTGGGCCACAAGGCGGACATGCCGTCCGAGCTGTTGTCGTACGGGGATCAGCGGCGCCTGGAAATCGCGCGTGCGCTGGCGACCGATCCGAAACTGTTGCTGCTGGACGAGCCCTTCGCAGGCCTGGGGTCGAGCGAAATCGAGCCCTTGTCGGCGCTGATCCGCAAGCTGCATCGGGAACATGGCCTGACCCTCCTGATCATCGAGCACAAACTGCGCGAATTCATGCAATTGGTACAAAGCGTGATCGCGATCGACTTCGGTGAAGTCATTGCCAGCGGCACGCCAGAAGAAATCGTGCGTCATCCGAAGGTGATCGATGCTTATATTGGCAAAACGGAGGTTGAACTTGGCATTGCTTGACATCAAACAACTGGCTGCAAGCTATGGCAAGGCCGTTGCGCTGGAGTCAGTCACTCTCGATGTGCAGCCGGGCGAGCTGGTCGGCGTGCTGGGCCCCAACGGTGCCGGCAAGAGCACCCTGCTGAAGGCGATATCGCGCACCTTGCCGTCAAGCGGCACCCTGGATTTCAAGGGCAAGTCCCTGCACGGGCAGGCGCCGCACCAGGTGGTCGGTCTCGGGGTCTGCCATTGCCCTGAAGGGCGCCGTCTGTTTGCCGAACTGACGGTGCGCAAGAATCTGGAGCTGGGCGCCTACCTGCGCCACGACCGCAAGGAAATCGAAGCGGACATGGAAAAAACGTTCGAGCTGTTTCCGATGCTGCGCGAACGACTCAACCAGCAGGCCGCGACGCTGTCCGGCGGCCAGCAGCAGATGGTCGCGATCGCCCGCGCATTGATGGGGCGACCTACGCTGCTGCTGCTCGACGAGCCATCGGTAGGCATCGCGCACCGGCTGAAGATCGAGATTTTCGATGCCATCCGCTCGGTTGCCGCCGCCGGGGTCGCCGTGCTGATGGCGGAACAGGATGCACAGAATACGCTGCGTGTCGCGCAGCGCGTATTCGTGCTGGAGAACGGCAAGGTCGCGTGCAGCGGCAGCAGCGAGGCGATGAAGAACGACGACCATATCCGCCGTATCTACCTCGGCGTGTGAGGGCCGGGATGCGATCTTGCGTAGGTCACCGGAATTGCCTTCGTTCCAGCGCCGTGCCCATGGCACGGTCTTTTAAAAAAAGCACGTTAACGAGAAAACTCCCATGACCAGCACGAAACGCAGCGATATCATTTCCAACAGCGCCAGCCCGATGATGAACATGTTCCGCAAGGGACTGCTCCACGGTGCCGGCTTCAACACGGACAAACTCAAGACCCGTCCGCTGATCGCGATTGCCAACTCGCACACCGAGTTGACCACCGGGCACTCGCACCTGAACCTGCTGGCCAGGAAAGTGCGCGACGGCGTGCTGGCCGCCGGTGGCGAGTGCGCCGAGTTCAACGTTCCCGCGCCCTGCGATGGGGTGGCCATGGCCCATGACGGCATGCGCTTCATACTGGCGCAGCGCGACCTCATCGCCGACACCGTGGAAACGCACATCCGCTCCCAACCCTACGACGGCGTCGTGATGATCGCCGGCTGCGACAAGATCAATCCCGGCATGATGATGGCTGCGGCGCGCCTTGATCTGCCGGTGATCTATCTCTCTGGCGGTCCCGGCCAGATGGACATTCGCAATACGGCAGGCCAGCGCAATTCGATTGACCATGGCGACTACCAAGACGACCAGCGCCTTCTCTCCCAAAGCCTGAGCTGTTCGACCTGCGGCGCGTGCGAGATCATGGGCACCGCCAACACCTTCCAGTGCCTGGCCGAAGTTTTCGGTCTGTGTCTGCCGGGCACCAGCAACATCCCCGGCTACCACAGTGACAAGTTGGACGCCGCGCGCCGCACCGGCGAGCGCATCGTCGAAATGGTCAAGGAAGGGCTCAACTCGCGCCAGATGTTCACGTCGGCAGCTTTTCGCAATGCGGTTCGCATCGCCATGGGCATCGGTGCCTCCACCAACACGGCCCTTCATCTGCCTGCCATTGCGCACGCGGCGGAGGTTGCGTTTTCCATGGCCGACTTTGAAGCGGCCAGTGACGTGCCGACGCTGCTTGCCGTCAGCCCCAACGGACCCTACGGGATTCAGGATCTGTGGGCGGCCGGCGGCATGCCGGCGGTGATGAAACAGATGCAAAAATACCTCGATACCAGCTGCATGACGGTCACCGGCAAGCCCTTGCAGGCGATGATCGACGCTGCCCAGGTCATCAATAGCACGGTGATTCCAGCGCTGGAGCAGGCCTTCCGTCCGACCGGTGCGCTCACTGTGTTGCGCGGCAATTTGGCGCCCGACACCGCCATCATCAAACAGGCCGGCGTCGATGAATCCATGCGCCAGTGCCAGGGACCGGCCATCTGCTTCAATTCCGAAGAACAGGCGCTCAAGGCCATCGCCGAAGACAAGGTCAAGCAGGGCGACGTGGTGGTGTTGCGTTACCTCGGCCCCAAGGGCGCGCCGGGCATGCCCGAAATGCTGGGGGCGACCTTGGCGCTCAAGATGAAGGGGTTGAAGAAGACCGCGCTGGTCACCGATGGCCGCTTCTCCGGGGCAACTTCCGGCCCCTGCGTCGGCCATATTTGTCCGGAAGCCTGCGACGGTGGGCCGATCGCGCTGGTCGAGGACGGCGACATCATCGAGATCGACATTCCCAACCGGCGCCTGACGCTGCATGTCGACGACGCGACACTCACTAAACGGCGCGAAAGCTGGACGCCCTTCGAACGCGAAGTGCCCCATGGCTTCATGCGCTTGTATCGCAAGCATGTTCGCCCTGCTTGCGAGGGAGCGGTTCTCGACTGAATTTTGACCGGCGCTCAAGCTGACTGCCAAGCGCGGTCTGGTGATCGCCCGGCGCTTTATTGCGACACAATCCTTGTTCGACTGCTGCGTTGCGAATTGGGCACAATCGAGCGGCCGTTATTACTCTGCAATCAATCCTAAAGGACAACCCACGTCATGAAAACTCAAATCACGGAACTGTTTGGAATTCAGCATCCCATCATTCAGGGCGGGATGCACTTCGTCGGCCTGGCTGAACTGGCCTCGGCGGTCTCCAATGCCGGCGGGCTGGGCCTCATCACCGGACTGACCCAGCGCTCACCCGAGTTGCTGGCAAACGAAATCCGACGCTGCCGCGAAATGACCGACAAACCGTTTGGCGTCAACCTCACGTTTCTTCCAACCGTCTCGTCGCCCGACTATCCCGGCTACATCCGGGCGATCATCGAGGGCGGCATCAAGGTGGTCGAAACCGCCGGCAATAATCCGCAAAAGTGGCTCCCCGCGCTTCACGAAGCGGGCGTCAAGGTGATCCACAAATGCACTTCGGTGCGCCACGCCCTCAAGGCGGAAGCGATTGGCTGCGACGCCGTCAGCGTGGATGGTTTCGAGTGCGGCGGCCATCCGGGTGAAGACGACATACCCAACTTCATTCTCCTGCCGCGCGCGGCGGATGAACTCCGCATTCCCTTTGTCGCTTCTGGGGGCATGGCCGACGGCCGCTCCCTGGTCGCCGCGCTCGCGCTCGGCGCCCAGGGAATGAACATGGGCACGCGCTTCATCGCCACCCAAGAGGCCCCGGTGCATGAAAACGTCAAACAGGCCATCGTTGACGCCAGTGAACTCGATACCCGCTTGGTGATGCGTTCCCTGCGAAACACCGAACGCGTACTCCGTAATGATGCCGTTGATCGGCTACTGGAGAAGGAGCGTTCGCTGGGCGTCAATCTTAAATTTGAAGACATCATCGACGAGGTTGCCGGGGTCTACCCACGCATCATGCAAACCGGCGACATGAACGCGGGCGCATGGTCCTGCGGCATGGTCGCCGGACTGATCCACGATATTCCAACCGCGAAGGAGCTGATCGATCGCATCATGGCGCAGGCCGATGACATCATCAGGCATCGGCTGACCGGTTTTCTGACCGCGTGAATGTCGCGCTACGTGGGCTAGGGCACAGACGGCGCCAGTCGGGCCTGCTCAAATGAATCCATCGACGCGTGCTGGTACACCCTCAAGGAGGGTGGGCAACGCGGTGGAGATGGACATGTATATCGGTGGCGGCGCTCTCTTGCTCATTATTATTCTTCTCCTGATTTTTGTTCTGTAGAACAGTCGATCGCGAGTTCTGGCAGAAGCATCCAGAGGCGCAAGGTGTCTTGCGCGAATGGCACTCGGTGGTGGAGGCCGCTGAATACGCGGACTTCGCCTATGTCCGGGAATTTTTCAATTCTGCCGACTACGTGCTGCCCTGTACCGTCTTCAATGTGGGCGGCAACAACTATCGTTTGGTGGTCATCGTCCGATACCGGTTCAAAAAAATCTTTGTGCAAAACACAGCGAAGCTGATTTCAATTGAGCCAGCGCACCCCAAAGACCCGCTACGTTTTCTGATGGAGGCGCGTGGCTTGAAGCGAGAAGACCTCGCAAGCCTTGTTCCGCAGAGCAATTTGTCGGCGATTCTGGCGGGCAAGCGCAAGATCAGCGCGACACGGGCAGGCAAATTGGGCAAGTTCTTCGGCATTAGCCCTGCTGCATTCGTGCCAGCGCAATTGGCCAAGCTTGGGTTGCTACAAAATAGATAGCATATTGCGCTTATTCGATGGGGGCTACAGGCCTAAATCCCTAATAGCGATGGTTAGCCTTTGTTGCCAGGCCGCTCGCCGTGCCAGCCTATCTCGGGGCTATCGCCTATTTCCCCGCTACGTGGGCCAGGGCACAGACGGCGATGTTTGCGCCTGCTCAAATGAACTCATCGGCGCGTGCTGGTACACCCTCACGGAGGATGGGCAACGCGATGGAGATTGACATGTATATCGGTGGCGGCGCTCTCTTGCTCATTGTTCTTCTTCTTGTTTTTTTTCTGTAAACACTCCCTCGCGAGTGGACCCGTGCCCGCGTGACGTGGGCCCGAAACAGGAGTCAGGTGATGGACAACAAATTTCCGACCTTCAATTTGCCGGACGCAGAGGCTCGCAGCTTCACCGGGCGTCAACGCGAACTGCAACTGTGGTGGGACGGCTTGCCCGCCGGGGTGCGCTCACCGGTGTGGCCGGGCATGCTGGCGACGCTCATCATCGTTGGCCTGCTGCTGGCCTTTCACCAGGTTGTGCGCGGGGCCGTGCAGCAGAGCGAGTTGCGGCTCAAGGCCACCGCCATGTACAGCGAGGCGACTTGGCGCTGCAACACCTTGCGCGGCCCGAGCGCAGTCGAGAGTTGTCTGTTGCAACTCAAAGCGCAGGCCGAGAGCAACGCCTTGCGCCAAGCCCAGAACACGCCCGGGGCGCACCCATCGAATGTTCAAGCCGTCATGATGACCAATCTTGATTTGCTATCAAATAGATAGCTTCTTACGTATATTCGACGAGGGCTGCAGACTTAAAAGTCTTGTAACGATTTTCAAACTGCGGACGCAGTTGCCGGGTGCCGCATCATCTGCAGCGAGCATCGCAACGTCGATTGGGAACACCCGCGCGGCCCCTGCGAGCTGGGTGCCAATGTGCTGGCCTATCCCGAGGGCGTGCTTTACCGCGGCGTGACGGTGGCTGATGTGGACGAGATCTTCACCAGCCATCTGGAAGGCGGCAAGCTGGTGTCGCGCCTGTTGGCCGCCGAGGCGGTCTGGTGACGATGAGCGAAGGTCAACCCAGCAGTACCTCCGCGACGGGATGGGGTCTTGCGTGCTAGCCCGTGATGATGGGGCGCAAGGCATCGATTTCGTCGACCAGAAAGTCGAACAGCGCCGCCACGCGTGGCGTGCGCCGCAGCTCTGGCGTGGTGAGCACGCGCCAGATGCGGGCCAGCTCCGGGATCGGGCCCAGCACCCGCACCAAGTCGGGCTCGGCGTCACCCAGCGCGGTCGGCAGGGCGGCCAGGCCGACGCCCGCTTTCACCGAGTAGAGCAAGCCGAGCACACTGTTGTTGCGCGCCACGACATGCCCGCTGGGGGCCACCTGCTGCAGCCATTGCGTGGCCCGGTGGTTGGGCATGGTGTCGTCAAAGCCCACCCAGTCGTGCTGCTCAAGATCTTCCACGCGATCCGGCTGGCCGCGCCGTGCCATGTACTTGGGGCTGGCGTAGACCGCCCACAGCGAATCGCCGACCTTGCGGCCGACGAGCGCGTTGTCCTCGGTGTCACCCGAGCGCAGGGCAATGTCCACGTCCCCTTTGGCAAAGTCGAGGTACTTGTCACTCATCACGAATTCCACTTGCAGCCCGGGATAGCGGGTACGGAATCGGTCAAGCAGCGTCGAATGGGTGAGGCGGTACATCAGCGGTTCTGGACAGGTCATACGCACCACACCCGAAACTTCGCGCTGGAACGCCTCGACGTGCTGGGTCAACGCCACCATGGCATGCTCCACCTCGCGGGCCAGGGGCAACAACTGCTCGCCAAAAGCCGTCAGGCGATAACCGCTCGGGTGGCGC
>NZ_DHXT01000074.1:3700-7066 GCF_002413825.1 Rhodoferax sp. UBA5149 | reverse complement strand
AGCGCGCGGCTGGCCGCCGTGGTGCTTTGGTGGCGCGCTACCGCCAGCAGGTATTTCAGATCGTTCCAGTCGAACATGGCGGGCGATGTCGGGATGGGTTATGCATTTGTGCGACCCCATTATGCGAGCCTGCGGCTTGTGACGCCCAGGGGCGAGGCCTAGACTGGCCCTGCAGTGTTGCAAGGACAGATATTCACGAGGAGCTTGTCATGACAACTGTTTCGCCCCCGATCCCCACCCCGGATGCCCAGGCTTTCAAGACCGCGGTCCGCGCGCAATGGGACCGTTCGGCGCAAGGCTGGAACGAGCACACCTCGGAGATCCGCGCCTGGCTGCGCCAGGCCACCGATGCCATGCTGGACATGGCCGGCATCGGTCCCGGCGCATCGGTGCTGGATGTGGCGGCCGGTGCCGGTGACCAGACGCTGGACATCGCACAGCGCGTCGGCCCGACCGGCCGCGTCCTCGCCACCGACCTGTCTCCAGCGATTCTGGCACTGGCGCAGAAGAACGCCCGGCAGGCCGGCTTCAACCATGTCCAGACCCTGGTGGCCGATGGCGAGGCGCTGCCGGTGGAGCCCGCCAGCTTTGACGCCGTGGTGTGCCGACTGGGACTCATGTTTTTCCCCGCCCCGCTGCAAGGGCTGCGCGCCATGCACCGGGCCTTGCGGCAGGGCGGCGGCATCTGCACCCTGGTGTTCTCGCGGCCAGACCGCAACCCCTGCCTGGGCATCCTGATGGCCACCGCCCTCAAGCATGCGGGGCAGCCTGCGCGCGACCCGTTCCAGCCGGGCGGGCTGTTGAGTCTGGGCCAGCCGGGCCAGCTCGATGCGCTGTTCCGAGCAGCGGGTTTTCAGAACATTGCAAGCACGGCGCTGGAGGCGCCCTTTCGCCTGCCGACGGCGCGCCATTACCTCGACTTCGTTCGCGCGTCGGCCAGCCCGATCCAGCACATCCTCAGTCGGCTCAGCCCCGAAGCCGCGGATGCCGCATGGTCTGAGATGGAACAGCGTCTGGGCATTTTTACGACCAGCGAGGGCTGGGTCGGGCCGAACGAACTGCTTCTGACGGCGGCGCGGCGATGAAGCACGCTGGGGTGGAACGTGATGTCGGCGGCGCGCCCTCAAACCGGCGAGCTGGGGTTTAGCTCAGCACCACGCTGCTCAAGCGTCGGCGGTAGGTGGCCACCGTTGGGTCCACCGGCGGGATCTGGCCATCGGCCACTTTGACCTGGGGCGGCTCGATGATGTCCAGAATGGCGATGAAGGTCTTGCGCGCCAAGTCGTCGGCCCAGGCTTTGTCGCGCATCAGGATTTCCAGCAACTCGTCCATGGCGCCGGTCCAGTTCTGCGCCGCGATCAGGGTCTGGGCCTTGGCAAAGCGGCTGTCGAAGTCCCGCTTGTTGGCCGCAATCTTTGCATCAAACTCGGCGTTAGCCCCCGTCAAATCAGCGCGATCCGCTGCAAAATCAATAGCATTCATCCAGCGCTGCAAGGAATCAAAGCGCCGCACCAGAGCGGTTTTCGCAATCACGGGAGCGAAAGCCACCTTGGCGTCGTCGTCGCGCCCCAATTGCAGCAGCAGCTTGATGAAATCAAAACGGGCGTTTTCGTCGTCCGGGTTCTTCAGCACCGCCTGATGCAGTGCCTGGTACACCGCCTCGGGGTCGTCGGCGGCCGGCGCGTCGCTCACTTCGACGCTGGTGACCTCGGCTTCCAGCACCTCGTCGGCGGGCAGGTGTTTGTCGAGAAATTCCCGGATCTGGCTCTCCGGCAGCGCGCCCATGAAGCCGTCGACCGGCTTGCCCTGGAACATCAGCACGCAGGTCGGAATGCTGCGAATGCCAAAGGCCTGGCTCAGTTCCTGCTCCTGGTCCGAGTCAATCTTGACCAGCTTGAAGCGCCCGGCGTAGGCGGTTTCCAGTTTTTCCAGCAGCGGACCGAGCGCCTTGCAGGGGCCGCACCAGGGCGCCCAAAAGTCGACCAGCACCGGGGTTTGCATCGAGGCGGCAACCACCTCGTCATCAAAGTTTTCAACAGTCACGTTCATCATGGCGGGTGGCTCAGGGTAAAAAAGTAAAATTGGGCACTGATCACTTGCGGGACAGATCGTCAAGCCTTGAGCGTATCGCACTGGCCAACGCTGTCCTCAACACTATGAAACACATTCAAATCGGCGTCGTCATGGGCTCCAGCTCCGACTGGGACACCATGCAGCACGCAGTCCACATTCTCCAACAGTTCGGCATTGGGCACGAGGCCCGTGTGGTCTCGGCGCACCGCATGCCGGATGATATGTTCGCCTACGCGGAAAGCGCCGTCGATCGCGGTCTCAAAGCCATCATCGCCGGCGCCGGTGGTGCGGCCCATCTGCCGGGCATGCTGGCGGCCAAAACCACGGTGCCGGTGCTGGGGGTGCCGGTGGCCAGCAAGCATCTGTCGGGCGTGGACTCGCTGCACAGCATTGTGCAAATGCCCAAGGGCATCCCGGTGGCCACCTTCGCCATTGGTGCCGCCGGTGCCGCCAATGCGGCCCTGTTTGCGGTCGCCATGCTGGCCAATGAAAATCCTGCCTTGCGCGCCAAGCTCGATGCCTTTCGCGCCGAACAGACCGAAATCGCCCGCGGCATGACGCTGCCGCCCGTGCTATGAGCGGTCAGACGATTTTGCCTGGGACTATGGGCAACGGCCAGCAAACCACGCTGGGCGTGATGGGCGGTGGTCAGTTGGGTCGCATGTTCGTGCAGGCGGCCCAGGCCATGGGTTATTTCACCGTGGTGCTGGACCCCGATGTGGTCAGCCCGGCCGGGCTGGTGAGCCACTATCACATCCAGACCGATTTTCTGGACGAGCAGGGTCTGGCGCAGCTGATGCAGCGCTGCGCGGCCATCACCACCGAGTTTGAAAACGTGCCGGCACCCGCCCTGATGACACTGGGCTCGGCCCGGCCGGTGGCGCCCAGTGCCGAGGCGGTGGGCATTGCGCAAGACCGGGTCAAGGAGAAAGCGCATTTTGTGCGTTGTGGTGTGCCCTGCGCGCCGTACGCGGTGATCGAGTCCGCCGCGCAACTGGCCGCCGTGGCCGACGATCTGTTGCCCGGTATCCTGAAAACCGCACGCCTGGGCTACGACGGCAAAGGCCAGGCGCGCGTCAAGACCCGGGCCGAGCTCGCCGCCGCCTGGGCCGCCCTCAAAGGCGTGCCCTGTGTGCTGGAGAAAATGCTGCCGCTGAAAGCCGAGTGCTCGGTGATCGTGGCGCGCGGCTGGGACGGCGTCATGGTGAACCTGCCGGTGCAGCTCAACCTGCACCGCGAGGGGATTCTGGCGGTGACTTCAGCTTATGAAGGAAATCTGCCGCCAGCCCTCGC
>NZ_DHXT01000074.1:2938-3473 GCF_002413825.1 Rhodoferax sp. UBA5149 | reverse complement strand
CTGATCGTCAACGAGATGGCGCCGCGCCCGCACAACAGCGGCCACTACAGCCTGGACGCCTGCGACCTGTCGCAGTTTGACCTGCAGGTGCGCACGCTGGCCGGCCTGCCGCTGGTGCAGCCGCGCCAGCACAGCCCGGCCATCATGCTCAATCTGCTGGGTGATTTGTGGCTGACTACGGTTCCCCCGCCATGGGAGAAGGTGCTGGCGCTGCCCGGCGCGCATCTGCACCTGTATGGCAAGCTCGCGCCCGCCAAGGGCCGCAAGATGGGGCACCTGACCCTCACCGGCGCCACGGTGGCCGAGGTCCGCGCCACGGCGCTGGCGGCGGCCGCGTGCCTGGGGCTTGAGCCGTTTTGAATGCGGCATCGCGCATGGTGCTGGACGGCGCTGCGGCCAACTCAATCGCCTTGGCGGTTCAAACGATCCGGGCGGGCGGGCTGGTCGGCTTGCCGACCGAGACCGTGTACGGTTTGGGCGCCGACGCCGACAACGCCGTGGCGATCGGCAAGATTTTCAGCGCCAAAGGGCGGCC
>NZ_DHXT01000074.1:0-2733 GCF_002413825.1 Rhodoferax sp. UBA5149 | reverse complement strand
CTGATCCAGGCCTTCTGGCCGGGACCGCTGACCCTGATCCTGCCGCGTCGCGACGGTGTGGCGGCAGCGGCGGCGGGCGGACAAAACTCGATCGGTCTGCGCTGCCCCTCGCACCCGGTGGCACAGGCGCTGCTCAAAGCCTGCCGGGCGCCGGGCGACAACCCGGAGTCGCCACAAAAAATCGTGTGGGGCATCGCCGCCCCCAGCGCCAACCAGTTCGGCCGCGTCAGCCCGACCACCGCTCGGCACGTGCAAGGCGAGTTTGGCCCTGAGCTGCTGATTCTGGACGGCGGCCCCTGCGTCGTCGGCATCGAGTCCACCATCATCGACTGCACGCGCGGTGTGCCGGTGCTGCTGCGCCCCGGTGCTATCAGCCGCGAGCAGGTGCAGGCCGTCTGTGGCTTGCAAGTGCGGTCCAAAGACGAGCTGCTGACGCTCGATGCGCCCGCGCCCCGCGCCTCCGGCACGCTGGAGTCGCACTACGCACCGAACGCCAAGGTGCGGCTGATGGATGCCCAAGCCCTGCAGACGGCGCTGGACCTGCTGGGCACGGATGTGGATGGTGACGGCGCCGGAGCCACCCCGCTGATCGCCACCTATTCACGCGCCATTCTCAAAACCCGCGCCGCCACAGTATTGCGCAAACACATGCCCGATGACGCGGCGGCCACCGCGCAGCAGCTGTTTGCCGTGCTGCGTGAATTTGACGCGCAGGGCGTCAAACTGATCTGGATCGAGACGCCGCCGGAAGGCCCGGCGTGGGACGGTGTGCGGGATCGGCTGCAACGGGCGTCGGCGGGCTGACGCCACGTCGCCCGAATGAAAAGCCGACCTTGAAGACGCGGCAGGCGCCACCGACCCTGTCACATGCGGGCAACACGCGCGGCGAACGCCTCGACCCGCTGCCAGTCGGTGAACTCCACCACGCTGCGAGGATCGGTCGGCCCATCGGTGATCCACATGATGAACCGAATCATCAGGCGGTCGAGAAATCCATAGCGCGGGTAATCCAGTCGGCCGGCAAACACGTCGAGCTCGCTCGGACGCCAGCGCGTTTGCTTCAAAAACTTCTGCAGGTAGGGATTGGTTTCGGGTTGGTTCTTGTGCGGTTTTCTGGCGACGATATTGACCGAGAAAAACGCACTCGGCTTCGTCTCCAGAAGGTGCTGATGGGCGTTGACGAAGGCAAGAACCAGGGGGTTGTGGTGGCCGTATCGGATGCTGGCGCCGAGCACGATCTTGTCGCACGCCGACAGGTCCAGGGCCGCGGCATTCTCAATTGAAACCAGGGTGACCTGCTGGTCGGCCGCCGCCAGCAACGCGCGCAACCGCTCGCAGATCTTTCGGGTGTGGCCGTCCGTGGTGGCGTAAATGATGGAAACCTTGGCCATCTACGCGCCACCCCCCGCTTTGCCAACGCCCGGCTTGCAACGCATCGCTGCCTACCGCGGCTGGTAGTCGAATTTCGCCTCGATCAACCTGGCCGTGCCGGGGCGCTGAATCTGCGCCGTGATCGTATAAGGGTTCAGGCCCGACATGCGGAAATAGCCGCCGAAGCTGATCGTGTTGTTCGCCGAAATGACCTCCAGCGTCTTTGTCTCCAGACCGATCGGGTCGGCCACCTTCACCTTGACTTGCGCGTCGGTGATGGCGAACTTGGTCTTGGCGTCGAACAGCGAAATGTTCACATGGTAATAGCCCTTGCCGCTCGGCACCTTGCCCTGGCGCTGGCTCGCCGACAAGGCCTCGACCGGCACGACGCCGAGATAGATTTCCGTGCCGTCAATGAGCTGGTGGTTCGGGGTGCTTGCCGCAGGCGCCGCGCGAGGCTCGGTCGGCAGTGCCGCGATGCCGTAATTGAACATGTACACCACGGCGCTCTGGATCTCGAAATCGCTCAGGTCCGTGACACCGCCGCGCGCCGGCATGGCGCCATGACCATGCACGGCGGACTTCACCAGCTTGTCCAGCCCGATCTTGAGGCGCGGCGCCCAGGCGGCGCGATCGCCGATCTTGGGTGCACCATTCAAGCCGTCCTGGTGACACTTGGCGCATTGTGTCTGCACGATCTGCTCGCTCGACCGTACGGCGGCGGGCGTGGACTCGCGCAGGGGCTCTATCCAGTGGCCGCCGGAGTGGTTGACCATGTAAGTAATGGCGCGCTCGATCTCGATGTCGCTAAGTGACGCGTTGCCGCCATGCGCAGGCATGTTCCGAATGCCCTTCAAGGCGTTCTCCGTCAGCGCCGTGAGGCCTTGCGATGTGCGCTTGGCCCAGGCGAGCTCGTCGCCGATTCTTGGCGCGCCTTGCTCGCCCTTGACATGACAGGCCGCGCAGGTGCTGCTGACGACCTCCGAGCCAGACCGCTCCAGGCGCTGGGCGCTCGCAGGGGGAGTCAACAGGGCGGCGGCGACCGTGGCAAATGCCGACCATGCGCGCAGTTTGGATGTGTTCATTTAATTACTCCTGCCAGTAGTTACGGAGATCACGGCGGGAAGCCGAGATCCAATCGATGCTGCCTGCCTAAACTGTGCGCCGGTCATTGTTGATCGTGTTGAGGCAGATCAATAGGCGGCTATATCCGGTGCCAAAGATCGGCCTCATCGTGCGGCGCGGGCGGCCGCAAATTAACGATAGCGCAGTTTCATCAGCAGAATCGCCAGCGACAGGGCCAGCGTGATGCAATTGGCGATCACGATCGGCCAGGCGTCCAGCAGCAGGCCATAGACCAGC